>NZ_JAPWCL010000011.1:0-84019 GCF_041433955.1 Pauljensenia sp. 20925_1_25
CAATAGACGACACGTCCCCGACGCCCGAGACTCACTCGGTCGCATCGGGGACGTGTCACGTGTGGGCGTGGGGCCTCGCCGAGGCCTCAGTCCGCCATGTGGTCGAGCGTGGCACGCTCAGCTTTGACGGGAGCGGTCAGGGCCAGGCCCACGCCGAGGATCAGCATGATGCCGAGGATGCCCCAGTAGGTGTAGTCCGCGCCCGCGGGGGTCATCCGCTTACCGATCATGAGGAAGAGGCCGTACATGGCGGGGGCCATGAAGGACACGGCGCGGCCGGTCGTGGCGTAGAGGCCGAAGACCTCACCCTCGCGACCTGCGGGGATGATGCGCGACAGGAAGGAGCGCGACGCAGACTGGGTGGGGCCAACAAAAACACACAGGATCAGGCCGAGGCTCCAGAACACGATGGGTCCGTGGGCGTGCAGGAAGAAGACGCCGAACCCGGCGACAACCATTGCGGTCAGGGACAGCATGATGACGTTCTTCGGGCCGATCTTGTCGTCCACCCACCCGAACGCCACGGTCGCCAGGCCTGCAACGATGTTCGCGGCGATCGCGAAGATCATGACATCGCTGGCGCTGAAGCCGAACGCCGTCTTGGCCAGGACCGCGCCGAACGTGAAGACGCCTGCCAGGCCGTCGCGGAAGACGGCTGAGGCGATGAGGAAAAACAGGGTGTGCGGGGCTTCGCGCTTGAGGGTGACGACCGTGCGCCACAGGAGCTTATAGGAGTCGAGGATCGTCTCATGGTCGTCCGCCGTCGACACCTTCTGAGGCAGCGGCGGGTTCTTCAGGACGGGGATCGCGAAACCGCCCAGCCACAGGGCGGCGATCACCATGGAGATGCGGATGTTGAGGTGATCGTCGGCGGGCACGCCCAGCACGTTCACGCCAATCAGGCCGACGTAGAGGATCAGCAGCAAGACGATGCCGCCGATGTAGCCGGCCGCCCAGCCGAAGCCCGAAATCTTGCCGCGGTCTTCCTTCTCACCCAGGTGGTTGAGCATCGCGTTGTAGTTCACGGAGGCGAACTCGAAGAACACGTTACCCAGGCCCAGCAGCGCAATACCCAGCATGAGCGCGCCCTTAGGGCCGAGGACCGACGCCGGGTGCACGAAGTACATGGCGAGCATGCAGACCACGACCGCCCCCGTGAACCATCCGAGCCAGACCCCGCCACGGCCTCGTCGATCAGCGCGCTGACCGGTGATCGGGGCGAGCAGCGCAATGAACAGGCCCGCGATCGTCATGCCGTTGCTCAGCCACGTCGCGGCCGTCCCCGCGTCCGTGAAAACGCCGTCGCTGGTCAGGTACGTCGTGAAGACAAAGGTCGTGGCAACCGCATTGAAGGCGGCGCTGCCCCAGTCCCAAGCCGCCCAATCGACGACTTTGCGCGTGATGACGCGGCGATGGGTGGCGGGCGTGGTGCTCATGGAATCGGGCTCCTTCGCTCGGGAGTGCTCGGTGGCGCTGGTGCGCCCAGGGCGAAACTACCACGTTTCGCGGCGCACCCCCTCTTCGGACCGCAGTGGGGACGAGGCCGTGGACACCTCGCGGGGAACACCTGGCTGCGCGGGCGGGCGCGAATGCGGAGGTCAGAGCCATCGCAGGCCACCATCAACGGTATGACAGGCGCGACGGCCTTCCGTCAGACAAGATCCGCCGCGCCGCTAGGCGCTCGGCTCCTCGGCTGCGAGAAGCTGGGCGAGGGCGAGGTCCAGGGGGCGTGTCACCTTCAGGGAGCGTTCATCACCGGCAACGGTCTGAACGGAGCCTCCAACGGCCTCGACGAGGCCCGCGTCATCCGTGGCTGCCACGGCCTCGTCGGCGCTTCGGGAGGCACCCGCCTCGTGGGCGCGGGTGAGCACGTCCCATCGGAAGCCCTGCGGGGTCTGCACGGCCACCATGTCAGCGCGCCGGGGCGTGCCCGTGACGAGGCCCGAGGCGTCCACAGTCTTGAGCGTGTCCGTGACGGGCAGGACCGGGATGACGGCACTAGCGCCGCCGCGCACCGCGTCGATGACGCGCGCGCTCACCTCCGGGGGTGTCAGGGGACGAGCCGCGTCATGCACGAGGACGACCGCGTCCGCATCGCGGTGCCCGAGGGCAGCCAAGCCCAGGGCGACGGATGCCTGGCGGGAGCGGTCAGAGCCAGTGACCACGAGGACGTCCTCGATGTCGGCCAGGGCGGCGCGGAAATCCTCGATGGACGAGGCCGGGGCAGTCACGACGATCATTCCCACTCCCCCGGCGCGTAGGCCGCGGGCCGCCCACCAGACCAGGGGGCGACCCGAGAGGGAAACGAGAGCCTTGGGCAGCTCGCAGCCGAGGCGCGAACCCGAACCGGCGGCCGTCAGGACCGCGCAGGCTTCACTCAGCTGCGGCATTGTCATCGATCTCGATGCGCCCCTCAGCCAGGACGGCGTCGAGACGCGCGGCGGCCTCCGACTTCTCAATGTTGCGAGCCAGGGCCAGCTCGGAGGTGAGGATAGAACGTGCCTTCGTCAGCATGCGCTTCTCGCCCGTGGACAGCTTCTTCAGGTCATCGCGGCGCGTCAGGTCGCGCACGACCTCGGCGACCTTAACAATATCGCCGGTCGCGATCTTCTCCTGGTTCGCCTTGAAACGGCGCGACCAGTTGGTGGGTTCCTCAAGGTAGGGGGCGCGCAGGACGGTGAGGACTTCCTCAAGCCCATCCTCGTCAACGATGTCACGGACGCCGACCAGGTCGACATTCTCGGCGGGGACCTGGATTTCAAGATCACCCTGGTTCACGCGCAGCTTGAGGTATGTTCGCTCTTCACCACGGATGGTGCGCGTCATGACCTCTTCGATCGTTGCTGCGCCGTGGTGCGGGTAGACGACCGTCTGACCGATTTCGAACGACATGGAAAGACTCCTGAATGCTCGCGTGGATAGCACGGCCTATTCTACCAGTTGCCTGACGAATATCCCCGAGACAGCATGAAAAGCCTACGTTACACGCACTAGAGGAACGGCACAAACCAGCTTCAAGTACGACCACAATGCGACCATGCTTGCGGCCCCGGTCACGATCACATGGTCAGGTTTAGGGAATGCGCCACAATGCTCATTAGCCCCCGAAACACGGCATTTTTCAGGTATCCGCACGCCGTCCATGCCACGGCAGACACGCCTCCACCGGGTCCTCGCTGACCATCCACACGCCGCGACCGAGGGCATGACGAAACCCCGGCCTCGTCCACGCAGACGATGCCGGGGCCCCGCGTTGCTCACTTACCCTGGTTGGCGACCGCGGCGATCTTCGCCTCGGCCTCAGGATCCAGGTAAGTGCCACCCTTCTTGATGGGCTTGAGGGTCTCCTCGTCGAGCTCGTACACCAGCGGAATGCCGGTGGGGATGTTGACGCCGGCGATATCCTCGTCGGAGATCTCATCCAGGTGCTTGACGATGGCGCGCAGCGAGTTGCCGTGCGCGGCGATCATGACGGTCTTGCCGGTCTTGATCGCGGGAACGATGGCCTCGTCCCAGTAGGGCAGCAGACGCGCGATGACATCCTTGAGGCACTCGCTCATGGGAACGGGCTCGCCGGCGTAGCGGGGATCCTGATCCTGCGAGAACTCAGAGCCGGCCTCAATGGCGGGCGGAGCCACGTCGAAGGAACGGCGCCAGAGCATGAACTGCTCCTCGCCGTACTCATCGCGAATTTCCTTCTTGTTCTTGCCCTGAAGCGCACCGTAGTGGCGCTCGTTGAGACGCCAATTGCGCTCAACGGGGATCCAATGGCGATCAGCGGCGTCGAGAGCCAGGTTCGCAGTCATGATGGCGCGACGCAGCATCGACGTGAACAGGAGGTCCGGGAGAACGCCGGATTCCTTGAGGAGCTCACCACCGTGGGTAGCCTCCGCGCGGCCCTTGTCCGACAGCGGAACATCCACCCAACCGGTAAAGAGGTTCTTTGCATTCCATTCGCTCTCGCCGTGGCGGAGCAGCACCAGTTTGTAGCTCATGTCTCTATTGTCCCACAGACAACGCCCAGCTCCTACATTCCATGTCGTTGATCACGACACAGGTTGAGCAGTTCCCCCACGTCAGGGACGAGGCCGGGGCCGTTTCCCCGGTTTCCCACCCCCTGGCGCACCCCGGGGTCCCCCTGATTAACCCCTGAACGCTCTTTCCTTTTTCCCCTGAGATCGTTGAAGACCTGCAGCTTGACATGATTACCGGAACAGTATGCGCCCCCCGTTTTGTCCCGTACGGTTAAACCATGACCATCACACGACGCACTCTGACAGCGGCCGCGCTCATCACCGCGGCCACCCTCGCTCTGGGCGCCTGCGGTTCTTCCAAGCCGAAGACCACCGAGACCACCACCCCCACCGCGGAGGCC
The DNA here is from genome assembly GCF_041433955.1 of Pauljensenia sp. 20925_1_25. Lineage (NCBI taxonomy): Bacteria > Bacillati > Actinomycetota > Actinomycetes > Actinomycetales > Actinomycetaceae > Pauljensenia > Pauljensenia sp. 20925_1_25. The sequence continues at coordinate 4,376 of NZ_JAPWCL010000011.1, forward strand.
ACCACCGCCGAGCCGACACAGTCCCCGACTGCCTCAGCCACGGCCTCGTCCACCCCGACGGTGCCCGGATACCGTCCCGGAGAAATCCCCCCAATCCCCCTGTTCTCCCTGCCCGCTATCGATGTGTTCGCCTCCAACGCCGACAAGGCCGTCATCGATTCCGCTTCCTCGCAGCTCTCCTCCGTCGAAGGCGTGACCGTCTCGCCCGCCAAGTGCGACGGATCATCCCTGATCTCCGGTTCCACGATCTTCGGCGGCGACGGATCGGCCGTCTCCTCCTCTGCCAATGGCACCGTCGTTAACGCCGGTGACGGCTCCGGCGTCATCACCGAAGGCTCGACCACGATCACCTACGCGGGCGACGGCTCGGGCACCTACACGAACATGGCGACCATGCTCACGATCACCGTCGACGCTGACGGCTCCGGCACCTACACCACCCCGGACACCACCTTCACGCTCGACGGCAAGGGATCGGGCACCTACACGAACACCAGCTCCGACGAGACCATCACCAACGACGGCAACGGCTCCGGCACGCACACCACGCGCACCGTCACCGTCATCAACAACGGAGACGGCACCGGCAGCTACACGAGCCCGAGCCTGACCATCATCAACAACGGTGACGGCACCGCCCAAGTCAACGGCCAGAAGGTCACCGACGCGCCGAAGGTCGACAAGGCCGCCAAGCTCGGCAAGTTCCCGGCCGTCGAATCCCTCAAGCCCGTCGAATCCTGTGGCACGCTCATCACCCTGGAGGACGGCGTTCTCTTCGACTTCGGCAAGTCTGAGATCCGCTCCGACGCCTCGCAGACCCTCAAGAAGCTCGCGGACGTGCTCAACAACGCGAAGGTCCCCGCCGCCCACATCTACGGTCACACCGACTCCATCTCGGACGAAGCCTTCAACCAGCAGCTCTCCGAGGCACGCGCGAACGCCGTGTCCGGCGAACTGAAGAAGGACGGCGTCACCGCGACGATGGACGCCACCGGTTACGGCGAGTCCAAGCCCGTGGCCCCCAACGAGAACGCGGACGGCTCCGACAACCCCGCCGGTCGTGCGCTCAACCGCCGCGTCGAAATCTTCATCCCCGCTTTCTAGTACCCTGACCAAGGTGTAACTTCGATCCAACGAAAGGGAGACGCCATGTCTATCAAGTCCCTCCTCCCCGCCGCTGCCGCCGTGGCCGTGGCAGCCCTGGCCCTGACCGGCTGCACCCAGAACAACGCCGCCCCGGCCGAATCCTCCTCATCTTCTGCCGCGCCGGCCGCCTCCGCGCCCGCTTCCTCCGCTCCCGCAGGTTCCGCCGATTCCTCGGCCACCCCGGCTCCCGCCGCGCCGTCGGCTGGCGCTGCGGACACCTCCGCACCCATCACCTTCGACGAATCCAACCAGCACCTGACGATCCCCGCTGGCGTCACGAAGGTCATCGTCAACGGCTCCAACAACGCGATTGAGGGCGGCTCGGTCGCCGACATCACGGTGAACGGCTCCAACAACGACATCCACGTCGAGGCCCTCACCGCCACGGCAGCTTTCACGGGATCCAACAACACAATCACGTTCGAGAAGGCCACCAACTTCAAGGTCACCAGCGACACCGGTGCGAATAACACCATCGAAGGCGTCGAGTGACACCGACTAAATAATCGGGGGGTGCAGGTTGTCCTGCACCCCCCGATGACATGTATCGATCAGGCATGCGCCTTACGGTACGCCTCGACAATCGGAGCGGGAATGCGACCACGATCAGAAACATCGAGGCCCTCCCCCTGCGCCCACGCACGGATCTTCGCGTTCTCCAGGCGCTGGTTCGGGTTGCCCGCATTGCCGCGGCGGCGAGTCGAGCCAACCTTACGGCCAGCCTTAATGTACGGCTGAATAGCCTCGGCGAATTCCTCGAAATGCGCGCGGTTCAGATCAATTTCGTACGAAGCGCCGTTAAAGGCGAAACGCACCGTCTGATCGGCAGGCGAGCCATCGAGATCGTCAACAACTTCCACGACCTTCGTCGTCTTCTTCATATTCTATTCCTCCTGAGGGATCAAGAATTCCACATTCCAACCATCAGCGGAATTCATATTAATTAGAATAACGCAATACCCACTCCCTTTCTCATTATTCACATTCCATGTCAAACGTGACTTATATAGCACCGATTGATAGCTACCGGTAATTGAAAGTTATACTCGTCATCAGACGCACGAGGCTGGGGAGGCCACGCGACTCACCCAACGAGACGAGGAGACACAGTGAGCGGAGCACACCACCACCGAGCGGCGGCATGGGAGCTCTACTTCACCACCACCGCTCGCCTGACCGAACGCATCGAAGCCGCCCTCAAATGCCAGTCGGGCCTGTCGATGCCCGAATACTCAGTCCTCCTCATGACCGACCGCGCCGGCGAAGCAGGCATCCGCCCCTCCGTCCTCGCACACAAGGTCGTCTTCTCCCGCTCACGCCTCACCCACACCATGAAGCGCCTCGAATCACGCAACCTCATCTCCCGCCGCCCCTGCCAGGGCGACGGCCGCGGAGGCCTTGTCTTCCTCACCGACGCCGGCAAGCGCCTCTTCGATGAGGCCGCCATCGTCCAGCGCGACGTCATCCGCCGCCTCTTCCTCAACGAGATCACACCCGAGGAAATCGACATGCTCACCGGCCTCTTCAGCCGTGTCAGCGAGCGCATCAACAACGACACGCCATGTCCGTAACAACCCGGCGATTCGCAGTCGCCACCCTGTTCACCGGAGTCATCGCCGGCCTCGTCGGCCTGGCGTGCATCCACCTGCTGCACTGGATTCAGGCCCTCGCCTGGGACATGCACTCCGGGACTCTCCTGGAGGCCGTCAGCGCAGTCTCCCCGGCCCGCCGTGTTCTTAACCTGGTGCTCGGCGGCATCTTCGGTGCCGCGTCGTGGTTTTTTCTCTTCCGGCGCTCCCGCGCAATCACGTCCGTATCGGCGGCCGTGGGCGGCACCCCCATGCCGCCCCTGCGCGCCACCTGGCACGCCCTGACCCAGGTGCTCATCGTCGGCCTCGGCGCATCCGTCGGACGCGAAGTCGCCCCGCGCGAAATGGCCGCCGCGTTTTCTGCGGCCGCCGCCGACCGCCTGAAACTCACCCCCGGAGACCGACGCATCATCGTCGCGTGCGGCGCAGGTGCGGGCCTGGCCGCCGTCTATTCGATTCCCATATCCGGGGCGATTTACACGCTCGAAATCCTGCTCGTGTCGCGTTCGAGGCGCGCTGTCGCCGCCGCGTTCTGCACGTCGGCCATCGCCGTCCTCATCTCCACGGGATTCACGAGGCCCACACCCTTTTACTCTGTCCCCACCCTCACGCCATCACTCTCCCTGACCGTGTTCGCGGCCCTCGTCGGGCCGCTACTGGGGGCCGCCGGGTGGGCCTTCAAGCAGGCAGTCGCCCGCGTCGGTGCCGCCCGCCCGCGCGACTGGCGGCTGCTCGCGTCACTTCCCACCGCCTCGTTCGTCGTCGGCGTCATCGCCGTGTGGGTGCCCTCCGTGCTCGGCAACGGGCAGGCCAGCGCGCAGACCCAGTTCGACGCCGTCTGGGCGACCGGTGCTGGCCTGGGCATCGCCGCACTGGTACTCGCCGCCAAGACGGTCACGACCTTCCTCACGATCCGCGCCGGCGGCTGGGGCGGCGTCCTCACCCCCGCCGTCGCCCTCGGCGCTGGCATCGGGGCCGTCATCGGCCTGCCCTGGGCAGCCGCATGGCCAGGCTCGCAGGTTGCCGCCTTCGCCTTCATCGGGGCCGCCGCATTCCTCGGCGCGTCCATGAACGCACCCTTCACCGGCCTCATCCTGGTCATCGAGTTCACCGCTCAGGGACCCACAATCCTCGTCCCCGCAACCCTCGCTGTCGGCGGTGCCACCGCCGCGACCGCTTGGCTCAGCCGCCGCTCCAAGGCCTAGAGACTAGTTCCCAACCGATTAACAGCGCCTGGGCGGCAGCCCGCCCGCCATCCCCACTCAACGATGCCCGGGGGCAGCGGCCCGCCCGCTCGCCGTCCGCGCTGCGAGCCTTCGGCTCGGCGCGTCGGCTCGAAGCCCGTCCAGGCCCCGCCGCCGCCCCCGGGCACCACAGTCATACTCCCCAACCATGCCGCACGTAACTCGATCCCAAGTGCTTCAATTTTGAAATCGCATGCCCGGAATTTCAACGTTCTGGGTATAACCACAAACTGACCCGAGTCAATCACGTGCGAGTTTTGGTGATGCACCCGGGCTGCCCCTGCCTCGTGCCTGCCCCACGCACCCCTCAGATACCGGCGAGCGCCTGCTCCAGATCCGCGATCAGGTCACCCACGTCCTCCAGGCCAACCGCCAGGCGCAGGAGCGTGCCAGGTACGCCGCCGACCCCGCCAACACGCGTCGAATGCGTCATGATCGCCGGGTGCTCAATGAGGGACTCCGGCGCACCCAGCGACGCGGCCAGCGCGAAGATGCGCGTGCGCGTCGTCAGCTCAAGGGCCGCCTCCTCCGTGGCAACCTGGAAGGACAAAACCCCGCCAATGCCTCGTGGATTCTGACGCTGGGCCAGCTCGTAGCCCGGGTCCGAGGCCAGCCCCGGATAGTGGACCGCGCTCACCTTCGGGTGGGAGGCCAGGAACTCGGCGATCCTCTGTGCGTTCTCGCAGTGGCGCTCCACGCGCAGAGCCAGAGTCTTCAGGCCGCGGTGCGCCAGGTACGTGTCGCGCGGGGACGGCACGTGACCGAGAGCCATCTGAAGCTTCACGGCCTCGGCCGCCGCGTCGCGCTCGCCGAAAAAAGGCTCGACGTGCGCGGGCAGCTCCAGGCCATCGCGCAGGATGAAAGCTCCGCCGATCACGTCGGAGTGGCCGCCCACATACTTGGTCGTCGAGTGCACGACGACGTCCGCACCCAGCTCGAGGGGCCGCTGCAACACCGGCGTCGCAAACGTGTTGTCCACGATCAGCAAGCCGCCCACCTCGTGCGTGAGGGCCGCAATCGCGGCGATGTCAGTAACCAGCAGGAACGGGTTCGAGGGCGTCTCGACCCACACGATCTGGGGGCGCTGCGCGCGAATCACACGTTCGGCCTCGGCCAGGTCAGTCAGATCCACGGCCTCGGAAGTGATGCCCTCGGCGGGCTTGATGACGCTCAGGAGCTTGTGCGTTCCCCCGTACACGTCAGTCGAGTGCACGACGTGGTCGCCGGGGCGCGCCAGCAGACGGATCACCGTGTCCTCGGCGCTCATGCCCGACGGGAACGCGAAGCCGTGCGTCGCCCCCTCCAGCGCGGCGAGCGCCCCCGCGAAGGCGTTGGTCGTCGGGTTGCCACAACGCCCGTACTCGTATCCGCTGCGCAGCTGGCCCGGCCGGTCTTGCACGTACGTCGACGCGACGTGCATCGGCGGTACCACGTCCCCCGTCACGGGGTCCGGGTCAAACCCGGTGTGGATGGCCAGCGTCGCGAAGTCGGTACAGTCAGTCGTGCTCATACCGTCACGGTACGAGGCCGTGGCTGACCACGCCGGAGGGGTTCGACCGCCGGTCGTTTGTGACAGCATCCGAGGGCAGCGCCGGGCGCTGCTCACACATCCACGTTGCCAACCGGATCGCCACGCTCGCGGATAGGAAAAGAGCTGACGGATAGGTTATGAACACGCGGATAGCTTAGTAACCTATCCGCAAGTGAATAACCTATCCGCATAGGCACAACCTATTCGCGATACGCACACAAACTCTCTCTCATGTGCACGCGGTCGGATCAGCCCCGCGTCTCCTCTCGGATTGACGTGCGCTTCTACACCCAGCCGGCGAGCGCGATGCGCGCTTGCTCTTCCAAGGCAGCAACCGCGCCATCGGAGTCGTTCGCCCACGGCACGTAGTGGAAGTCCCCGCCCCCGGCCTCGACGAACGTCTCACGGTTCAGCTGATCAATCTCCTCGAGCGTCTCCAGGCAATCCGCCATGAAGCCCGGGCAAATGACGTCCACGCGCGGGCACTTCGCGGCGCCCAACTCAGCCATTTCCTCGATCGTCTGCGGGCCGAGCCACTGCGCGCGCCCAAACACAGACTGGAAGGTGGCCGTCAGGGAACCCATCGCCAGGCCGAGGCGCGACTCAAGGGCCGCGACCGTGTGGCGGCACTCGGCGCGGTAGGGGTCCCCGGCCTCGTCCATGGCGACCGGGATCGAGTGGAAGGACACGACGACGCGGTCCCCTATCAGGAAGTTCGGGCGACCCACCCGCTCCCAGTGGCGCTCGAGCGCGATCGCAAGCGCCTCGATGTACGCGGGGGCCGCGGGGAAGGAACGATGCAGGCGCATCTCGAAGCCATCGCGGTTGCGGCCGATCCACTGGGCGACCGCGTCGTTGATCGTCGTCACCGTCGAGGCCGCATACTGCGGATACGCGGGAAGAATCGCGACCCGGCGCACCCCGTCGGCATGCAGGCAGTCCAGGACCGAACCGATAGAGGGCTGCCCGTAGCGCATCGCGACCTCGACGCGCACGCCCGGCAAGCGCTCGCCGAGGCGGCGGGCCTGCTCACGGGTGTAGTGCATGAGGGGCGAACCCTCCTCCATCCAAATGCTGCGGTACTTGGCGGCGACCTCGCGGGGGCGCACGCGCAGAATGATGCCCTCGAGGATGGGCTTCCACAGGAGCGGACTCATCTCGATGACGCGACGGTCGGACAGGAACTCGCGCAGGAACGCGCGCACCGGACCAGGCTCGGGGGCGGTCGGCGTCCCCAGGTTGACTAGAACCAGGGCGGGCTGTGCCTCACCCTGTTGCGCATGGATCGACGTCGAGGTGGTCGCTGCTACGTCCTGGGAATTCGTCACTCCACCAGCCTAATGTTCACGCTTCCCCATGTCGCTGACGCTGTGTCACCTTCCGGAGAGAGCGTTCGCGCCGTTCCCCTTCCTCGTCGCGTTCCTCCCGGGCACAGACGAGGCCTCGGCAGCCTAGCGCGATACCTGCAGCCCACACCGCGCTCACATACCACAGAACGCCAACCGCATTCGGCTCGGGGCACCATCACCCCATCCACCGCGATGGGCGAACTCACGCACACACAAGGGTGCCCCACCTGTGACAGGCGGGGCACCCGATGTTATTCACGCGAGCCTACGCGACCCGCTCCCTCCTCACGGAGGTGTCAGGCTCAGGCCTGGCCGTTCTGGGAACGGATGAACCACGCCTGCTGCTCGAAGCGACGGATGTAGTCGTTGAGAATGTCGGCGGAGGCGGAATCCTCGGCGTCAACCTTCTCGTGGACGTCGCGCATGGTGCCGACGGTCGCGTTGATGGCGGCGACGGCGAGTTCCTCGGCGTCATCGGTCTTGATGATCGTCTCGGGGACGGTCGGGAGGGTGTTGCGCTGGGCGACGACCTCGGGCAGGCCATTGGGGACGACCTGGAGGGCGCGCATGCGCTCGGCGATCTCGTCGGAGGCCTCGCGGGCGATGTCAACGACATCGTCGAGGTACAGGTGCAGCGAGCGGAAGCCCTCGCCGGTGATGTTCCAGTGCAGCTGCTTGCCCACGAGGGACAGCGCCGTCACGTCGGTGAGGACCTTCTGCAGGTTGCCTGCGAGAACGTCGGAAGCCTTGAAACCAGTGGACTCAACGGTCATGATGAATCTCCTCTACGTATCATTTCGGTGCGGGGTTGGCCCTTGTGAGGCCGTGCCCTTCAGACACATCCATGATGGTCCCTTGGTCCCACAATTTCTAGCGCTGTCCACTGTTTAGTCAAATGTTTCACGATACTGTCAAACTTGGGAATAGAGCCGTCGTTTTAGGCGTTTTTACGTCATTAGGACCTTTGCCCTATGGGATAGGATCGCCTTACCAATCTTCGCCGAGGTCACGGTTGCTTCATGCGGTCGGGCATCGCCTCGGGTCTGTGGGCGGCGGCAGGTATTACTCACGCCGTCAGGTCGAGCGCGCATGCCTCATGCCCATATGGATGGCGTTGGGGGACGACGCCGTTGCAGAGCATCGCAGGCACATCCCATGCCCGTGCGGGCGGAAAGCATCGACAAACCGGAGAAGAACCGTCAATCTGGATAGGTTACGGCGTTCTGGATAGGAAAATAACCTATCCAAAAGAGCAGTTCCCATCCAGAACGCAACTTCCCATCCAGAACACGCGAACCAACCTAATGCGAGGCCACGGATCGAACCAGTTCCGTTCTTTCACGGATAGGTTACGACGATGCGGATAGGTTATCGCCATGCGGATAGGTTAATAAGCTATCCGCATGCTCATAACCTATCCATGAGGCAACAACCTATCCGCGTACGCAACGACCCCCGGCCGGCAGGCACCGCGAAGGCTTGACCGAACCGCTTCTGACGCGCACGTTAACCCGATAGGTGACTGCCTGGGCGAGCTACCCACCATGCCTCAATAGGGTTTATCTGCGTATTGAATGGTTAATACTGCCAATAGATGAGCCCAGCTGCAACCACTGACCCGCACGATCTATTTCACCGCAACGTGATCAGTCCTCGCGAAGCAACTCAGCCCCACCCGGGTTCCCTAACCCTCACGTGGACCCCACGTTATATCCGAACCCACCATTTCGCACGTGACCCCTCTAATCCGCACGTTAACCCGCTAATGCGTGCGTGGGAAGTCCCGCCCACGCACGGAATAGCGGGTTTGTATGCGACGTAGCGGGTTACCGCTCGCAACATCGGGTTCGCGCGCGAACAACACACCATGACCGACACAGTTTTGCCCAAAACGCAGACCGCCTCGCCCACAACAGCCCATTTTCAGCATTTTTCACCGAGGTGGTCTGCACTTTGGGCACCACACCAGCACGAACCGCGACCTCACCACCACCAAACGCGAGGAATTTCGCTACACGAGGGTCCGACACGTCGGCGACACGCGCCATACACCACAAAACAGCTCGGACATGCAGTGAGACGCTCGCGCACGGGGCGTCGCTACACCCGGGTTATAGGACATGTCGTGTTGCTGGGTTTGCACCTTGCATACCTTGGCATGCCCTTCTCGTCCGCACGTGGGCCTGCTATTCCGAGCCTGGGCAACCCCGCCCACGTACGGAACAGACGGCCCACGTGCGAAACAGCGGGTTCACATGCGGGACACGTTGGAACCCAGGTCACTGTCGCACACAGCCAATCCATGACGGATCACGGGACAGCCACACACAGGCCCGCGATGCAGCATTCACAGGAACGAGGCAAACACGACCACCTACAACAGCGACTTTCCCGCGCCGCACAGCCGACAAGTCACCACCCCAGCAACACGATTTGTCCATCCTCCAAGTTGGCTCACACCAGCTACAACACCAACTTTCCCGCATCAACAAGCCAAAAAGTCACCACAAAACCAACACGATTTGTCCTGTAACCCAAAACCCCACCAGCACCAGTGCGCAGGCTGCCGGAGGGCCAGACTGCGATGCCCGCGGGCGGCGGCAGGGCCTGGCCGGACAACGAGCCGACGCGCCGAGCGAAGCTCGCGGCGCGGACGGCGAGCGGGCGGGCCGCCGCCCACGGGCACACCAAGCAGCCCAGCCGCGATAGTGGCAGGGTGCGAAGCCCATCCCGGGGCACCCGCAGCCACGTGCGCCCGCAGCTCGGGACACCCAGACCCACCGCACGCTCGCCCGCGCACTCAGCCCAGGCCTCGTACATAGACGAAAGCGCCCACCCCTGTAGGGGTGGACGCTTCTGAGCCGCCTGTGGGAATCGAACCCACGACCTATTCATTACGAGTGAATCGCTCTGCCGACTGAGCTAAGGCGGCCGTGCCTGCCGTTCCGCCGTTTCCGGGGCGCGCAGGCAACGGCACAACTCTACTGGACGAACGGGTCGTTACGCAAACCAGGACGACCAACCAAGCAATGTCGTGGGTCACTACCTACCGGGCCGAATGGACCTACCGGACCAGCTGGACCTACCGGACCGACTGGGTCTACCGGACCGATTGGACCTACTGGCAGGTGAGTCCGTTCTGGGGCACGTTGCCCTTGACCAGGTAGTCTTCGACGGCCCTCACGACGCACTGGTCGGCACCGCGACGGTACGCGGTGTGGTTCCAGCCCTCGACGGTGATGAGGACACCGGAGTCGAGCTGTTCGGCCAGGCGCTGCGCCATCGGGTAGGGAGTGGCGGGGTCGTGCGTGGTGCCGATGACGAGGATGGGGGCGGCACCGGTCGCGTGAATGGGCTGACGGTCGGCGTGCTCGGTCGGCCAGGCGGACAGGCCGGCGGAGGGGTAGCCGACGTAGCGGCCCAGAATCGGCAGTTCGCTCTTGAGCCCATTGACGCGCTCGATCCACTGGTCGGTCGTGCCTTCGGGCTCGTAGTCCAGGTTGTTGATCGCGTTGATCGCATCGGCTGAGTTGTCGGCATAGGTGCCGTCAGGGTTGCGCGAGTTCATGAGGTCGGCGATGTCGAGCAGCGCACTGCCGTCGCCTCGGCGCACCGCGTCGGCGTACGCGTCAGAGAGTTGGGGCCACCACTGGGTGTTGTACATGGCACCGATCATGGCGGTGATGGCGAGGCTCTCGGTGAGCGGGCGGTCGGGGTCGCTGGTGGGAAGCGGGGCCTTGTCGAGGGATTCGAGGAAGGCTCGCACGTTCGAGATGCCTTCGTCCTTGGTGCGTCCCATCGGGCACGTGGACTGGGTGGCGCAGTCGGCGATCCACTGCTGGAGGGAGGCGTCGAGGCCGCGCATCTGCATGGCGGAGACGTCTTCGATGCTGAGCGAGGGGTCGAGGGCCCCGTCGAGGACGAAGCGTCCGACGTTTTCGGGGAAGAGGCCCGCGTAGGTGGCACCGAGGAAGGTGCCGTAGGAGTAGCCCAGCAGGTTGAGCTTGTCCTGGCCGATGACGGCGCGCACCATGTCGAAGTCGCGCGCGGCGCTGACCGTGTCGATGTGTTCGAAGATAGAGCCGGAGTGGTCGCGGCACCCGTCGGCGAGGTCGCGCGAGCCTTCTTCGGCCTCGGCAATCGCGGATTGCGGGCTGTCGTCGACGCCGTCGGTTTCGGCACCGGCGTTGTATTCGTCCTTTTCCTCGTCGGTCATGCAGAAGACGGGGGTGGAGTCGCCGACGCCGCGCGGGTCGAGCGCGACGATGTCGTAGGCCTTGACGACGGATTCGCCGAGGCCCTGGGCCGAGTAGTACGGCAGCGCTGAGACGACGGGGCCGCCGGGGCCGCCGGGGTTGATGAAGAGCGCGGGTGCATCCTTGGCCCCGGAGCGGTGGATGGCGAGGGCGAGGGTGATCTGGTCACCGTCGGGGTTGTCCCAGTCCAGGGGCGCTTTGAGGAACGCGCACTGGTACTCGTTCGGGTCGGAGCTGTTGACGCCTCGGTAGCTGTCGAAGGTGCCTTGCGCGCACTTGCCCCACGTGATGCCCTGGTTGTAGTACGCCTGGATGTCTCCGCCTTGGACGTCGATGGGCGCGGACGAGGCCGTGGCGGTTTTGGTGGGTGCGGGTGTCTTGAAGCGTTGGATCCCGTAGTAGCCGACGATGGCCAGGATGATCGCGACAACTGCGAGGATCGCGACGGCTGCGGCCGCGATTGAGCGTGTTTTCATGGCCCCGATTGTAACGGAGTTTGTGCGGGCGGAACTTAGGCCTGGGGGCGCAGCGAAATCGCCATGTCTTCGAGGACGAGGAGGGGGTTGCCGTTGGCGACGAGGCGCTTGCGCGCGGTTTCGATGTGGTCGACGCGCGCGAGGGTCTGGTGGGGCGTGGAGTCGTGTGCGATCTGGTGTACGAGGTCGGACAGGTCCGTGTTGATGAGTTCGCCGTCTCCCCCGACTTGGACCATGAGGACGTCGCGGTAGATGGCGAGCAGGTCGATGAGGGCGCGGTCGATGGCGTCGGTGAGGGCACGTTTGGAGCGGCGTTTCTGGTCTTCTTCGAGCTGACGGAGCATCGCGCGCGAGGCTTTGGTGGCGCTTTCGCCTTCCTCCATGCCGAGTTGGCGCAGCAGGTCGGCTTTTTCACGGACGTTGCGGTCGCTGACCTGCGCGTCGGCCTGGGCTTTCGCTGTTTCGAGGAGTCGGTCGGCGGCCATGACGGCCTCGCCGACGCTGCGCACGGAGGCGGGCGCGGTGATGATATTGCGTCGGCGCTCGCGCATCTGGGGGTCGCGGGCGAGCGCGCGGGCTAGTCCGATGTGGGATTGGGCGGCGCGCGCGGCTTCGAGGGCGACCTCGGGGGTGGCGACGCCCTCGTGCACGAGTAGGTCGGCGACCGCGGTCGCGGTGGGGATGCGCAGGCCGAGGTGGCGGCAGCGCGAGCGGATCGTGGCGATCATATCCTCGGGGCTGGGGGCGCACAGCAACCACACGGTGTGTTCGGGCGGCTCCTCGATGGCCTTGAGCAGGGCGTTCGCGCCGGATTCGCCAAGACGGTCGGCGTCTTCGACGACGATGACGCGCCACAGACCTTGGGAGGGCGAAGACTGCGCCTGCAAGACGAGTGAGCGGGCGGTGTCCACGTTGATGATCGAGGTCTCGGTGGCCGCGAAGAGCACGTCCGCGTTCGTGCGTCCCATGGTCGTGCGGCAGCCGGGGCACTGCCCGCAGCCGGGTGTCGCTCCGGTGCACTGAAGGGCGGCCGCGAAGGCGCGGGCTGCGACCGAGCGGCCGGATCCGGGCGGGCCGGTGATGAGCCACGCGTGGCTCATGGAGCGGGCTTCGTCGGAGGCACGCCCGCTGCCTCGGGAGGCGACGATTGCGCGGGCGGACGCCGCGGCCTCGCTGAGCTTAGCGACCGCCGCGTCCTGACCGACCAGCGAGGACCAGACGCTCATCATTCATCCCACAGCGCGCCCTGGGACTCGCCCAGGGCACCCACCATGGTCGCGGGCTTACGCGAGGACCGTTTCTCGGTGCTGTCCTTGTGCGAGGCCTTGGCGGCGCGACGCTTCCGGGTGGCGGTGGGCGCGGGGGCGTCAACGAGGACGGGGGCTGCCTCGTCGGTGGCGGTTTCCTCGTCCGTGGTGTCGGGGGCCGAGGCCTCGGGGGCGTCGGCGGGAGGGGCTTCGTCGGTCGACGCCTCGGGGGAGGCAACCTCGGGAGCGGCATCCTCGGACTCAGCGGGAGCCTCAGCCGGAGCCTCAGCACCAGCGTCCGGCGCGGTCACCGATCCGGCGGAGCCGTCCACGGCCTCGTCGATGGTGCTGGAACCGCCGTCGAAGCGCTCGACGAGGACGCCGCGGATCTCGGAGAAGACCTCGTCGACCGTGCCGACCGCGTCGATGACGACGATGCGCTCGGGCTCGGCGTCGGCGAGGCGCAGGTATTCGTGGCGCACGCGCTCGTGGAAGTCCATGGACTCGCGTTCCATGCGGTCTGGGGCGTCGGTGCGGCGGCGCGCGCCGACCTCCGGAGGCAGGTCCAGGAGGAAGGTCAGGGACGGGTAGAGGCCCTGGGTCGCCCACGCGCTCAGGGAGGCGATTTCGTCGACGCCGAGGGAGCGGGCCGCGCCCTGGTAGGCCAGCGAGGAGTCGATGTAGCGGTCCCCCAGCACGACCGCTCCGCGCTCGAGGGCGGGGCGGATGACCGTGGCGACGTGGTAGGCGCGGTCGGCCGCGTACAGGAGGGCCTCCGTGCGCGCATCCACGTCCTCGGGGCCGTTCTGCACGAGACGGCGGATCTCCGTTCCCAGCTCGGTGCCGCCCGGCTCGCGGGTGACGATGACCTCGCGGCCACGGCTCTCGAACCAGTCGCGCACGGACTGGATCTGCGTGGACTTCCCCGAGCCGTCGCCACCCTCGAAGGTGATGAACATTCCTCGCGCCGCCATCAGCTGTCCTTCTTCGTCGCGGCCTTCTTGGTGGCCGTCTTCTTCGCCGTGGTCGTCTTCTTGGCCGCGGTGGTTTTCTTCGTGGTCGTTTTCTTCGCCGTGGTCGTCTTCTTGGTCGTTGTCTTCTTCGCGGTCGTCTTGCGCGTGCGCTTGGGGGCGGGTCCCTTGGCTCGCTTGTCGGCGAGGAGCTCGTAGGCGCGCTCGGCCGTCAGGTCCTCGACCGTCTCGGCGCGCGGCACGGTCACGTTGGTCTCGCCGTCCGTCACGTAGGGCCCGAAGCGGCCGTCCTTGACGGTGACCTTCTTGCCCGAGATCGGGTCCTCACCGAACTCGCGCAACGGCGGGCGGGCGGTGCCACGGCCGCGGGTCTTGGGCTGGGCGTAGATGGCCAGGGCCTCGTCCAGGGTGATCGTGAGCAGCTGGTCCTCGGAGGCCAGCGTGCGCGAGTCCGTTCCCTTCTTCAGGTAAGGGCCGTAACGGCCATTCTGCGCGGTGATGACGTCGCCCGAGGCCGGGTCGGTGCCCACTTCGCGGGGCAGGGACAGCAGATTCAGCGCGTCCTCAAGGGTGACGGTGGCGATGTCCATGGTCTTGAACAGGGAGGCGGTGCGAGGCTTGGCGGCCGTCTTCTTCGTCTTCTTCGCGCCTTCCTCGGCGTCCTCGGCTGGCTCGGGCAGGACCTCGGTGACGTAGGGGCCGTAGCGGCCGTCCTTGACGATGATCGTGTGGCCGGTTGCGGGGTCGACGCCCAGCTCGCGCCCGTCGTCGGCGGCGCGGGCGAAGAGCTGGTCGATAAGTTCGTCCGTCAGCTCGTCGGGGGCGACCTCCGGCGGCACGTTCGCGCGCGTCCCATCGGACTTTTCCATGTAGGGCCCGTAGCGGCCCACGCGCAGCGTCACCCCGCGGCCCAGGTCGATGGAGTTGACGGCGCGCGCATCAATGTCGTCGCCCAGGGAAGCGACGTCGTGGCGCAGGCCGCCGTGCTCGCCCGTACCGTCGGGTCCGAAGAAGAATCCGGTCAGGAAGTCCGTTCCGTTCTCCTGGCCTGCGGCGATGCGGTCCAGGTCACCCTCCATGGAGGCCGTGAAGTCGTAGTCGACCAGGTTCGCCAGGTTCTCCTCGAGCAGGCGCGTCACGGAGAACGCCAGCCACGTGGGCACCAGGTACTGGCCGCGGTGCGTCACGTACCCGCGATCCCCGATCGTCTGGATCGTAGCCGCATAGGTGGAGGGACGGCCGATGCCGAGCTCCTCCATGGTCTTGACCAGCGTGGCCTCCGTGTAGCGGCCCGGGGGCTGAGTCTCGTGGCCGTCGGGGGTGGCCTCGGTCAGCGTCGCGGCGTCGCCCTCGGCAACGTCCGGCAGGGTCTTCTCCGCATCGTTCTTTTCCGCGTCGTAACGCCCCTGGTCACGCCCCTCCTGGTAGGCCAGGCGGAAGCCTGGGGAGGTGATGACCGTGCCCGAGGCCGAGGACAGCACGTCGTGACGCTTACCGTCGACCTCGATGCCGGTGAGCACGCGGATCGTCGCCGTGTAGCCAACCGCGTCAGCCATCTGCGAGGCGACCGTGCGCTTCCAAATCAGGTCGTACAGCGCCAGCTGCTGCTTCGACAGGGAACCCGCCACCTCGCCCGGCGTGCGGAAGTGGTCGCCGGCGGGACGGATCGCCTCGTGCGCCTCCTGCGCGCCCTTCGACGTGGTGCCGTACAGGCGCGGGGACTCGGCCACGGCCTCGGCCCCATAAAGCTGGGTGGCCTGCTCGCGGGCGGCGTGAATCGCCTGGCTGGACAGGGCCGTAGAGTCGGTACGCATGTAGGTGATGTAACCGGACTCGTAGAGGGACTGGGCGGTGCGCATCGTCGAGGACGCGTTCCAGTGCAGCTTGCGCGACGCCTCCTGCTGGAGGGTCGACGTCGTGAAGGGGGCTGCCGGGCGGCGGCGGTAGGGCTTGCGGGTCACCGAGTCGATGACCGAGGCAGGGGCAGCCTCCAGCGCCTGCGCATAAGCCCGGGCCGTGGCCTCGTCCAGATGCAGGACGCCAGCCTTGACGGCCTTCGCGCTCAGCTCGCCCTTCTCGCTGAAGTCGGAACCGGTCGCGATGGCGTGGCCGTCCACGGAGGCCACGCGCGCGCCGAAGGCCTGGCCCGCCGACGTGAAGGCCGTGTCGATCGACCAGTACTGGGCGCTCACGTGCGCCATGCGGTCGCGTTCCTTGGCGACCACGAGGCGCGTGGCCACCGACTGCACGCGGCCGGCCGACAGGGACGGGCGGATCTTGCGCCACAGGAGGGGCGAGACCTCGTAGCCGTAGAGGCGGTCGAGGATGCGGCGAGTCTCCTGCGCATCCACGAGGTCGGTGTCCAGATCGCGCGTGTTTTCCAGGGCGCGCTGGATCGCTTCCTTCGTGATTTCGTGGAAGACCATGCGGCGCACGGGAACCTTCGGCTTCAAGACCTGCAGGAGGTGCCACGCGATAGCCTCACCCTCGCGGTCCTCATCAGTTGCCAGGAAGAGTTCGTCGGATTCCTTGAGGAGCTTCTTGAGTTCGGTGACCTTTTTCTTCTTATCCGGGTTCACCACGTAGTACGGCTTGAAGCCCTCGTCCACGTTGACAGCGAAGCGGCCGAATGGCCCCTTCTTCATATCCTTGGGCAGCTCGGAGGGCTGCGGGAGGTCACGGATGTGGCCGATGGAAGCGGTTACGTGGTAGTCGGGACCCAGGTATCCCTCAATGGTGGCGGCCTTCGCAGGAGACTCCACGATCACGAGCTTCGTCGCTGACATTCCCTGTCCCTTCCCCGTTACTTCCCCAGTATTTGTAGCACCTCACCGGCGGGTCTACGCGCCGAGGCATCTGGGAGGACCTTACCGCGTCCCACCCACATCTGGGTACCTGGGCCGCCTCCGCGCGTCTCACGCCTGTCGCGTTTGACATGGACGAGGCGGGGGCTGATTCTCGCGCGCGCGTATTGCGCTACGACGGCAACAAACGCATCGCGGTCGGCTTGTCGTGGCTGGACCACCCCCATCGGTTCCTCCGATCACGCTCACCCCTCGCAGGCCCCTCTGCCGATTTTTCCTCCGGATTCTCCGTCACCTGAGAAAACAAGCAAGGACCTGGGTGCCAAGGGTCCGGTCGTCATCTCCTATGATTGTGGCGAATTCTCCTGCCGTCGGGCACAATGCGAGACGTGATCCTACGCTTCCTGTCTCAGATTCCAGCCCCCGTGTGGTTCGCCCTCGGCGTCTTCGCCCTGTGGTGTTTGCACGGCCCGCTCGACGATCTTGTCGCCATCGCGCGGGGCAGGATTCCCACGCCCTCCGACCTGCGAAAGGCCGGCAAGACGAAGGAATGGAAGAAGGCCAGCGCGGAGCACGTGCCGGTCGTGAGCGGGTCGCGCGCCTCGATGGCGTCCGATCCGCACGCGAGGCTGCTTGCTCCCTCGTTCCCTAACGCGCTGTGCAACGACAACCCGGTCAACGTCCTAGAGGTCGCCAGCGTCGAGGATACCCGGAAGATGCTCGAAGACAGCTGGGGGATCATGAACCGCGCCGACCTCGTCACGCGCATCTATCGGCTCCTGTGCGGCGACCATAGCAAGGGGTACGCGGCCCTGCGCAGCAGGTGTGCCGATCCCGAGTGGGTGGAGCGCGTCCTCGAGGACCTGGACAAAACCGTTGACAAGTCCACGATGGACGTGGAGATGTGCTGGCGCATCCATCGTTTCCTGAATAATGATCGGGGCATCCAGGACGTGGAGTTCGCGGCCTGGGATTTGATGCGCGCGGCGATGCTGACACGGTCGGGCTTCGCGCTCGGCTGGCTCAGTGAGGACGAGGCATGGGACACTCTCGCGCTCATCAACCACGCGCTGCAGATGCACTATTCCTCGTGGGACGAGGCCTGGGAGGCCTACCGTCTCGGCCGCTGGCTGTGGGCGGCCGAAGGGCCGGAAGAGGAGGCGGCCGACGACATGCATGATCGCGCCCGGGGCGCGTACCTGCTGGGCAAGCGCGGCCTGTGGAAGTCCCTCCCGTGGGATGCCCCGATCCCTGAGTCCCGCTTCCTCCTGCTCGACGCAGTCGCCGCCACCGGTCGCCTGCAGGTGCTCTCCGTCAGCAACTGGCGGAAAGCCTCGGCCTGGGAGCGGGAGCTGGACGCGCAGGCGCGCTGGCGCACTCCCCTGGCGATGGGCGGAAAGCCCATCGTCCACTGACGCGCCGCGAGCGCGCCCGGTCCGGCCTGCCCCAGCCACGGCCTCGTCCCACGATGAAGCCCACGGGTTCGCGCAAAGCCCTGAGCACCGACATCCGCACACGGACCCCGACTGTGCGCCACCACCGGCAGAACGGTCGGGGTCCGCGCACGTCACCCAGGCCTCGTCCATACCCGCGCGCATAACGTTTGTGTGAGCGAGTCTCCATCGGGCACAATCGTGACCGTGATTCCTAATGTCGTCTCTGAGATGCCCATCCCCGTGATGTTGGCGGTCATCGTGGTGCTCGTCGGCCTGCCGATCATCTTCATCAAGGACGCTCTGACCCGATCCAAGGGGGCCATGCCCGCGCCGACGGACGTGCGCAAGGCCGGCAAAGGCAACGAGTGGGACAAACTCAACAAGCATCACACACCCAAGTTGCGCGGATCGCGCAAGGCCCTGGCGACCGACGTCCATGCGCGCTTGCTCGCACCGTCCTTCCCCTACGCGCTGTGCCACGGCAACCCAGTCGACGCGCTCGCTGTGTCCGAACCCAGCTCCACTAAGGAGATGCTGTCGCGCGACTGGGAAGTCACAAACCGCCTAGAGCTGCTCCGCCAACTCTATTGGCTCCTCCAGGAGGGACACCGCAAAGACTTTGGACACACGCGCGAGCAGTGCGGCAACCCCTCGTGGGTGAAGAACCGCCTCGCGCGCCTCAACGAGGTCGCCGACGAGCAGACGGACGCGTGGGAGGAACGCTGGCGCATCCACCGCTTCCTCAACAACGACCGCGGCATCAACGACGTGGACTTTGGCGCGTGGGACTTCATCCGCGCGGCCATGCTGATCCGCGCGGGCGCTGCCCTCGGGTTCATCACGGACGAGGAAGCCTGGGACACCCTCGCGATCATCAACCACGCGCTTCACATGTCCTACTCTTCATGGGACGAGGCCTGGGATGCCTTCCGCCTCACCCGCTGGCTGTGGGCTGCCAAAGGGCAGGCACAGGAGGCCGAGAACGACCTGCACGACCGCAACCGCGGAGAGTTCCTTATCGGAAAGAACGGCCTGTGGACTGCGATCCCCTGGGACCTCCCCTCCCCCACGTCTCGTTTCCTCCTGCTCGACGTGCTCGCAACCGAGGGCGGCCTGCACCTGCTGTCCCCCTCGGGCTGGGAGGACGCCTCGGCCTGGGAGAGGGAATTCGACACCCAGACGCGCACCCGCGCCCCCATGTCCATCGGCGGCAAGCCGATCGTCCAGTAGCCACGCCGCCGCGCACAGGACGTAGAATAAGTCGTCAGTCCTGATACGCGAACCGCACAGTCCAGTAGGAAGTCTGGACGATGCCTCGCATCCGTCGCTGCCCCGAGCAGAATCCAGCGTCATCGGGTCCACCGTGGTGTACCTGGAGACGAGTAATGAAGACGGAGTCCACACTATATTTCAATGGTCAGTTCTGGGTCGGTGTCATTGAGCGCCACGAGGCCGACCGTGTTCGCGCCATTAGAATCGTGTTCGGCGCGCAGCCCTCAGACGCGGAGTTCTACGAGTTCCTTCTCGCTCACGCTAACGCGCTTCTGTGCCGCCTCGACGAGGCCGCTTGGACGCCCGATATAGCCCAACGCCAGACGACACACCACAACACTAAGCGCGCACAGCGCCAAGCGTCTCGCCTCGCTCGCCGTGCGCTTCCTTCCACTGCGTCACAGGCATCGATTCAAGCGGAACGCGAACGCACGGCACGAGAACGAGCTTCCACGACCAGGCAGGAGAAACGAGAGAAAGCTGAAGAGAAACGCCGACTCGCCCGCCTGAAAGCGAAAGCTCGCCACCGCGGCCACTAACGACTGCGCGTTAACCCCTTGATACGCACGTAAACCCCATTACCTGCGCGTGGGCGGCGCTGCCCACGCGCATATCATCGGGCCCACGTGCGGATCATCGGGCCCACATGCGGAAGTGGGCGAACACGTACGGCCATGAAGTGGATAGGAAAGCACGAACTGGATAGCTTACGACGTTGTGGATAGGAAAATAACCTATCCAGAATCGCGGTTCCTATCCAAATCGGCATTTCCTATCCAGAACGCGCAGCCCGCTCCCTCCCTGGTGGAGGACGCCGCGATGCAGGCCCCGCGCCAGCAATCCCGCAGTAGCAGGCGCCCGCGCACACAACGACGCTCAGTACGTCAGGAACCCCCAGCGGATCAGGTCGCGCAGGGGCACCTCAATCTCGGCGCGGACGCGCCGCGCTGAGTGTTTCCGCCGCCTCGCGCGCGAGGTCAGTCGGGGCATCAGGCAGCGCGTCGAGCGCCCGCAGCGCCTTGGCCAGGGCACTCGATCCCTTCATCTTGGAGCGCAGCTCATCGGGCACGCACACCCTCATGCCGTAGTCGCCCGCGAGCGCCACCAGGGCCTCGACCATACGATTCGCACCCCTGACGCCGACCAAGGAGGGCAGCAGTGCGGCGATGGTCTGGGCGACGCGGTAGCCGGCCAGCGCCGAGATGGACGCGCAGTCGGTGAGCGTCTGGGTGACCCTCCCGGGTCCGAACCACCCGTTGCGCAGCAGGTAGCCGAACTCACCAGCCATGGCCGCCGGGTCGTATCGCCCGGTGTCGGCGAGGCGCGCGATGGCCTCGGCGGCGATGGCCCGATAGTGTGCCTGCGCGGCGGTGGACGCCCACGCCAGGGCCGAGTAGGTGGGCGCGCCCGGCGCCCGCCACCCCTCTCCCAGCGCGCGAACGATCACCTCGAAGGCAGTGATGACCTGCGGGAATTTGACAAACGTGCCCTGGAGGACGGGCATCGCGTGGGCGGCCAGAATATCCGGGTTGTGCTGGAGGGCCCAGGCAGCCCACGCGTAGGCGACGCCGCTCGACCGGTAGTCCCCGGATTCCAGGAGCCGCCCGGTGAACTCGGGAGCCACCCCCGCGACGTTTGCGAGGGCGCCCGCCAGCGAGTCCTCGCCCGTGGCTGGAGTTTGCCCGGGGATCGCCCACGTCTCGCGCATGTCATCGGTCTTGGTGTACTCGCCGCGCACGACGCTCACCGGCTTTTGATAGGGGGCGCGGATAATCTGGCGCTCCCACTGCACCTCCATGGGTTCCAGCGGCTCGGTCAGGATCGGGTCGAAGCGGTACATGTCCTGACCGTTCGGCTTGTCGTAGGGCTTGTCCCCCAATGCGACGCGCAGCTGCTCGTGCAGGAGGCGGACCGGGCCGCGGTGCTGCTCCCACTGGCTGCCCTTGCGCCGGTAGCCGCGGAAGTGGCCGGCCTCGGGCGCGTCCTTCACCTCCACGTCGCGCAGGAGCCGCGAGGCCAGGTAGGACAGCTGGTTGGCTCCCTTCCAGTTGGGGGCGCTGCGCCAGTACTTGGCGAGCAGCGCCTTGTCGGCCTCCGCCAGCTCGATGCCCTCGCTGCTGATGCGCGTCAGGAGCGCGGGCAGGGCGGCGCCCGCGGCCGCGTCCTCGAAGAGGGCGTGCAGCGCCGCGACGGCCGCGTCGTTATTGGCGGGAAGCTCGGCGGTGTGCGTCGTGCGCGGCAGGTCCGCTGCGGGGGCGTCTGGGAACGTCCACGAGGCCTGGGTTCCTTCCCCGGTTTCGCTTCCCTGGGTGCTGGCGCGTGGGGCGGCCGTCCCCGCAGGCCCAGCCCCGGCCTCGTCCGCAGGATCACCGGAACCGTCAGAGTCCCCGGAACCAGTGGGGGCCGCGACGAGCGCGGCGGCGCGGTCTCGTAGGTCGAGGGGGAACTCGGCCCCAGCGACCACGTCACTGACGGCGGCCGCGCACCCGGGATGGGCCTTGACGAGGGCGGCGAGCAGGCGCAAGTGCGCGCGCAGCAGCTTCTTCTCGGAGCGCGCGAGGACCCGGGCGCTGACCTGCACGAGCGCGTCCACCTGCTCCACCGACAGCTCCCCGACGAGGCCCACGAGGGCCTTGTGCGCCAGGGACACCGTCGGCGAGGGACCGGCCCCGAGCAGGGCGATGAGGTCCGAGGCCGCCTCGAGCTTTTCCTCGTGCGTCGGTTCGAGCGCCTCCCAGGCCCGCGAGAAGACGCGGGCGTTGTATGCGGAAAAGTCACGCCGCTGCGCCGCCAGACACTCGGAGAGGATGCGAGGCCGCAGCTGCGGGAGGCGCGTCGCCATGTAGTGGACGAGGTCGTGGCTGTGCAGGCGCTCGAAGTCGCCGCCGGGCGCGGAGGGGTCCTCGCGGTACATCCACACGAAGAGGGCGGAACCCGGCAGGGCGCCCTCGACGCGGAAGAACTGCCAGAACTCGTGGTCCAGGAAGGTCGGGTTCTCCTCGAAGAAGCGCTGCGTTTCATCCGAGGTGGGGTGAGGCGCGGGAACGATCCTGCGCGCGAAGTACTCCAGGGAGGGCGCGGAGGTCAGGTGCGCTCCACGCTCAGCCAAAATGGTGCGGTAGGTGTGCCAGAAGGCAACGCCGCCGGGGCTGCCGGCGGCCTCCTCGAGCCACTCGCCGCTGCGCTGAGCCGCGCCGCGCCTGTGGGCGGCGAGCAGACGCTCCAGGTCTGCTCCCTCGCGCGGGTCACCGCCGCGGCGGCCCGACCACCGGGCACCGTAGTCGTCGCCGGCGTCATCGCTCCCAGCCAGGGCGGCGCGCAGGAACGCACACATGCACACCGTGTCCTCGGGGACCGCGTCCCACTCCCACTCGACGGCTGGCGGAATGAGTCGCGCGAAGGACACGGACTTGAACAGGGAACGCCGGTCCTTCTCCGAGACCCCCTCCAGCACCCGCTCGTAGGCGTCGATGGCGCTCTCCCCAGAGGCGAGGAGGCGCTTGAGAGCCGCGCGGCGCTCGGCCAGAGTCGCAGGCGCGGTCATTGTCCCTTCTCTTTCAGCGTGCGAGCATACCTGGCCGTCTGGGAGGTCCCTCGGAAAAGGGCGAGCCAGCCAACAAGTTCCTCGCCCAGCAGCGGCGCCCACCCCTCGGCCTGCGCCCGCGCGTACTGCGCGGTCACGGCACCCAGCAGCTGTCCGATGCCCGTGCGCCCACGCTCAAGCCCGGGGAGCAGCGCGAGCGCCAGATCCAGTGCAAGGCGGGGGTCCACGTTCCCCAAATCCTTGAACGCCTGCGCCCACCGGTTCAGTTTCACGGTGTGCGCCACAGCCGTGAAGCCGACCACGGCCTCGTCGAAGGAGAGGTCCCCGCGCGCCACCAGGGAGGCCAGGGCCTCGACGCCAAGCGCACGCGACTCGACCTCGCGTTCGCCCATCGCCTGGCCAAGAAGCCCCGCGGAC
This sequence comes from Pauljensenia sp. 20925_1_25, assembly GCF_041433955.1. Lineage (NCBI taxonomy): Bacteria > Bacillati > Actinomycetota > Actinomycetes > Actinomycetales > Actinomycetaceae > Pauljensenia > Pauljensenia sp. 20925_1_25. The sequence continues at coordinate 27,658 of NZ_JAPWCL010000011.1, forward strand.
AGCGAATCCCAGCGTCCGCCGTGCTCACACAGGGCCCGGTAGCACTCACAGGTCAGCTGGGTGTTGTCAAGCACGTACCACTGCGAGGCGAGCAGGCAGACGGCGAAGTGGCGTACCAACGCGGGGTAGATGTAGCGGTGGGCAGTAAAATCGCCCGAAGCACTCGCAATATCCGCAAGCGCGCTCAGCTCCGCTCCCGCCGCGCCCGTCTGCGCACCGACGATACGCGGGGTAAAGAACGCATAGACGGGCGAGCCGTCACGCGCGACCTTCGGCTTCCCGCTGCGCGACTCGTAGGCGGGGTGCCCCTCCCACGCAACGGAGAGGGAGGACAGGTAGCCCTCGGCACGTCTGCGCACCACCCCCTCAAGGGCGAGGCGAATGCGGGCAACGGCGGAGGACGGCAGGTCCTCCTCCCGCTCCTCCACGAACGCGAGTGCGGCCACGCAGTCCGGGTGCTCAGTGTCTACGCGCAGCAGCGCCTGGGTGAGGTCGGCTGGAAGGGGTGTGGCGTTCCCATTGTCCAGGGCACGGCGCACGAGCGTCAGGGGATTCACGGCTCCCCGATCATCGGTCGGCGTCGCCAGGAGGCGGTACCGCTGCCCGCGTGCGAGCAGGCCCGCGACCTCGATGATGCGCTCTCGCATGAGGGTGGGCATGTTCTCCGATTCCAACCACGTGGTGGCTGTGGCCAGCGGGTTGCGCGCGCCCTCCTCTCCCCCATCGAGGGCTATCTGCAGGAGACGTCCGAGCATACGCTCGTACCCAAATCTGCGCGTGGTCAGGCGCCGCACGAGCGGGCGCAACGGTTCCAGCGCACTCGGCTCGAACTCGAGGGATGTCAGGAACGCGAGCAGCAGCTCGTATTCGAGCCCCATCTGTGCCTTCTCGGCCAGGACGCCGACCCGCCCGCTCGCGTCCTCCGCGCTCATCGGTACCAGGTCGGCCACCTCCCGGAGAGGCGGCAGGAAGGCTTCAGGCTCGACCTGAGTCCGCGCCTCGTGGACGAGGCCGGGGCCGGGCCGGTCGCCCACCGTTCCGGCGGACACGAACTCTCGTGCCTCGGGGGTAACCAGCGGGTCCAGGTCAGCCTGGCTCACGATGGCTGCGACGCTCTCGCGCGTCAAGAGGCTGGCGGTCACGTAGTCGCGTGCGAGGCCCAGCGCCGCCCGCTGCACTTGCGCGTCCGGGAAGGAGAACGCAACGCCGAGCAGGGGTTCGGCCTCGGTGCTTTCCACGGCCCCGAGGCCGTCACGCAAGACCCCCAGCACTCGCAGGGCATTCGCCTTCGACCCCATGAGCGCGCCCTCGCAGCTGCGCGCAAACAGCTCCAAGTCGAGGCGACCGGCCTTGGCGAGGGTGGTCAGTTGTCCAACCGCCAGGGTCACGGTCGGCCCAACGGGAGAGGACATGAGGGTACAGAGGACCACCTGGCGGGACTCGACCTCGTCAAGGGTCATGGCGAGCAGGCGCAGGGTGCGCGAGTACCACCCGGCGCGCGCGGAGGGCAGGTCGGCGACGAGCATATCGAGGAGAGCATCGATGAGGCGATCCCGGTCGACGAGTCCCTCGTTAACACTGGCTTCAAGCGTGCGCGACCAACCGGGCGACAACCTCGAACCCATGGTGGCAGAACGGTCGGAGGAGGACAGCGACACGCCGCTGTTGCCTTCCTGACGGAGTATCCCCCACACCAGCTCCTCGCGCAGCTCCTGATCGGCGCGCATGAGGGGTAGTTGCAGCCCGGGTTCGAGGCCGATGAGCGCCGTCAGGTACCGCTCGTCATGCTCGAGGGCCAGGTCGCCGTTCAACTCAGCCAGGCGCAGGAAGCCGATGCCGTCCAACCACGGGCCGGACAGCCGGGAACTCATGCTTAGGTCACTATCCGTGGGCGGGCCCCCGTTGATCTCCAGCATGCGCGCGTAGACCTCGTCGAGCGTCCACTGGTCCGGGTGCTGCCGGACCCACAGATGCAGCCTCCAAAAGTCCATGCATTCATCCAGGGTGTCGGGCAGCCAACGGATGTTGCTCACGATTCCTCCTTCAAGACCAGACAGACGGCGAGGACGTGCTTGCAGGGACCGCGCCCGCCCCTGTGTTTCATCCACCACGGACAGGTACAGCTGTACTCGCCGATGGCATAGGGGCCGGCGGGCACCTCCACCCGGTAGCGGTTCGCGCCCGAGGCGACGCGGAAGCGTGCCCCCTCCTCGCGGGTGATCGCGCCGCGTTCAATCAGCGTGCGTGCGCCCGACAGGCGCGGGTGCATCGCGGTGAGCGCGTCGGGGCGGACGGGCAGGGGGCGGTGAAAGTAGGCACCCTCGGTAACGTCGAAGCCGACCTGCCCGCTCGATGCGAGGAGCGCCAGGCCGCCAGCCACCCGGTCGGGGGCCAGGCCGGAGCGGGCCGCCATGAGCTGCGTATCAATGCGCGGCTCGAAGGAGAGTAGGGCGGAGAGCGCGTCCGCGTCTTCCTCAACACGCGGGTTACCGAGGGACGCCAGGACCGCACCCTCCCCCGAGAAGCCGCGCGACTTGGCGGGGCTGAGTCCCACGCTCAGCCGCGCACCGGGCAAGCGGGCGACCCACAGGGAGGCGACCGGCTCGCTGTCCGCGTCCACGTCAGGCCCATAGGCTTCGAGCGAGGTGATCACGTGCAGGAGCGGCTCGAACACGCGCAGCCGCTCGGGTCCTGCGACGCACGCGGCCCCCGGCGCGGGCCTGGTCCCCAGGCGCAGGCCGCGCACGGCCCGCCCCGCCCACATGACCGTGCCCGTCGCGCTGGACTTGGGCAGGCCTCGGATAAACGCGCGGGCCTGCGCGGCGTTCAACGCGTGGAGCGGCATCATTGCGGAGGAGAGCATCTGCGTCTCCGCGAAGCCCTTGAGCCAGCGCAAGGACAACGGCACCTTCTCCTCCGTGACCTCCTCGTCCAGGGTCGTGGCCGTCAGCCCCTCCTCACCCACGCTCAAGTGCAGGGGTTCCCCCGCTCGCAGCGACGCCAGGGCGGCGCGCAGCGGCTGGTTCACGTCCACGTTGGTCACGCCGACCGCACAGTGAGCGGCGTCCAGGGCCGAGGCCTCCACGTCGAGCCTGGCGTACACGCCGCAGCACACGCTAAAAGACTCGAAGCGCAGGCCCTCGGCCGTGTTGGTCACGACCGGGTCGAGCATCCCGATGCGGGTGAGGCCACCGCCTGGAGCAACGACCATGCCGGGCGGCACGTAGAAGCGGGTGCGCGCCACGCGTGCGACCGCGAGCAGGCCAGCGGCCACCACGTCGGGGCGCTCCATAAATCCCGAGAAGAAATAGGGGCACGCGGCTTCCCCCTCGGGGGTGGACCCTCCCGAGGTCGCCAGCGCAAGTCCCGCATATTCGTCCAAGCGCGAGGGGACACCGTAGCGGTAGGCCAGCTCGTAGTCCATGTCGCTCCTTCGCGTCATTGTGGCGCCAGGCTAACACAGGGTCCCCACGTCTGGAGTCGACTTCGCGCCCACCCGCGTTCACAACACGCCCGAAATGACGCTACACATTTCACCTGATACGGCACGTGCGGGCGCGACCGCCTCGCGCAGCCGCGCCCGCACGCACTCGTAACAACGCTCAGTACGTCAAGAACCCCCAGCGGATCAGGTCGCGCAGGGGTGCCTCGACCTCGGCGCGGACGTCGTCGGCCTCGACGGAAGTCAGCATCGCGACGGCCGCCACGATCTGGCCGACCGTCAGCTCACCATCCGAGGCACCCACGACCGCAGACACCGCCGACGAGACGGGCACAGACCGGCCCAAGCCCCCGCCCTGATGCAGAATCAGCAGCTCCGGATCCGGGCTGCCTGGCACATAGTGGCGCTCCTCGCGCACGTCCGAGGCGCGCGTCAGCACCGTGTCCCACAGCTCCGGGCCGCGCAGGGAGGCCAGCGCCCACGACACGTCCCGCCCACGCGGGGCGTGCCCATCGAGGGACAGGTCGAAGGCGTGCCTGCCGCCCGAGGCTGCCTCGGCCTCGTCGAGCCTGCGCAGCGCCACGAAGCCCATGCCGATCGCGCCCGTGCCCGCGCGACGGAAATCCACCAGCCACGACGTGTAGGCGCGCTCGTAGTCGGCGCGCGCCATGAGCGGGCCGCCCGAATCGCGGATCCACATGTCCACGTAGCGCGCCGGGTCGAGCACGTCACGCTGGACCACCCACGCATCCACGGGCAGGCCGTCCAGCCACTCGTCGACGCGCTGGGACCACTGCGTGTCCGGGTTGCGGCTCTCGGGAATCTCCCAGTTCGCGAGCATCTGGAGCGTGCCGCCGGGTGCCATGCAAGAGGGGGCACCGCGCAGGACTGCGGCAATCAGGTTGTCGCGATCCATGCCGCCGTCACGATACTCGTGCATGCCCGACGCGCAGCGCACGGTATCTGGCGTGATCACGAAGGGGGGATTCGTGACGATCAGGTCGAAGGTCTCACCTTCGACCGGCTCGAACAGGGAGCCTTCGCGCACGTCAATCTTCGTCTCGTTAAGGGCGGCGTTGAACTGGGTGAGCGCGCACGCACGCGCCGACAGGTCAGTCGCGACGACGCGGCGCGCGTGCGTGGCCAGGTAGAGAGCCTGAATGCCGCAGCCGCAGCCCACATCCAGGGCCGAGTCGACCTGATCGCGCACGGTCATCTCCAGCAGCGTCCGGGTCGCCCCGCCGATGCCCATCACGTGGTGATCGGCCAGCGGCTTGCCGGTCTGTCCCTCCCCCAGGTCCGAGGTCACCCACCACTCGTGCTCGCCGCCAGGCAGGGCCGCCGCGTGAGGACGCAGATCGTACAGGGCGCGCATCCACGGGTCAGCCACGGCCTCGGGCTCGGGTTCCTCATCGGGATCGCGCATCGTCGGCAGGGCGGGTGCCGTCGGGAACGAGGCCTCCTCCCCCTCGCTCGCCTGCGCGCGCTCACGCTTGGGCGCGGACTTGGAGCACGGGCGGGGCATGACGAGAGCGGAGGCGGCTTCGTCCTCGTCGATGGTGGCCGCGAGGCCGAGGGTCTCCAGGCCGGCCGCGCCCAGCGTCGGCAGGGCCGCGTCCAGGGCCGAGGCACGCTCGGGCTGTCCGCCGATAAAAAAACGTGTCAAGGTCGCTGCGGGGGCGTCGACGCCCGCGAGTTCGACCAGTGCGGGTAGGCGCGAATCGCGCATGAGGGCGGACAGAGCGCCATCGCTGAGCAGCTCATCAAGGGTGTCGGTCGTCCAGCTCGACGCGATGATGTCGGCGCGCAGGCGCGCAATCATGTCACGGTCGAGGGCGGGAACGGGTGCGGAAGTTGTCATGACTCTAGACTATCCCCGCACGTACAATGCGCGGGTACCCACACGAGGGCCATAGGAGGAAACCCCATGTCCGGAGGACTTGTCGCCCTGCTCGACGATATCGCGACCCTCGCGAAGGTCACGGCCTCATCCATCGACGATGTGGCGGCTAACGCTGTCAAGGCCTCGTCCAAGGCGGTCGGCGTCGTTATCGACGACACGGCCGTCACTCCCCAGTACGTGTCGGGCCTGAGTCCGGAACGCGAGCTGCCCATCATCGCCAAGATCGCGCGCGGCTCCCTTATTAATAAGCTCTTTATCATCCTACCGATTGCCCTGCTGCTCACGTGGCTGGCACCGCAGGTCTTGCCATTCCTGCTCGTCGTGGGCGGCGCGTACCTGTGCTTCGAGGGCGGTGAGAAGGTCCTGGAGAAGCTCGGATGGCTGCCCGGCCATCACGAGGACCACGAGGAGAGGGGTGCTGCCTCCGCCGAGGAACTCGAAAAGAGCATCGTGTCCTCCGCGACCCGCACCGACCTGATCCTCAGCGCGGAAATCATGCTCGTCTCCATGGCCAACCTGTCGAATGAGCACGGGGTGATGCGCGTCGCCGTCCTCATCGCGGTCGCATTCTTCATGACCTTCTTCGTGTACGGCCTGGTCGCCCTGCTGGTCAAGGCCGACGACTTCGGCGTCCACCTGGCTCGCGGCGCGCTCGACCCCGAGGATAACCGTCCCGGTCCCGTCGACAACATGGGCCGCACCATCGTGCGCATCATGCCCCACGTCTTCAACGTCATCGGCGTCGTCGGCACGGTCGCGATGCTGTGGGTCGGCGGCCACCTCGTCATCGTGAACCTCGCCGAGGTCGGCGTGGGCGTCTTCCACCACATCCTCGAGACCGCCGAGCACGCGGTGTCCGCAGCGGGCGGCTTCGTGACCTGGCTTGTCGAGACCGTCCTGTCCGGCGTCTTCGGTGTCATTCTCGGTGCCGTCGTCGCATGGATTGTCGTCGGGGCTTCCGCGCTCGTGCGTCGCGTGCGCGCCAAGGCCTGATTTTTCCCCTCTTTTTCACGAGGCCGGGGCGGAGGATGCGTGATCGCGTTCCCCTGCCCCGGCCTCGTCGTTGATCGCGATCCGCGAAAGGTGACACACAACCTCTTCGCAAGCCGGGACTAAAGTACTACCCTTGGAGTCAACAGCTATATGACGACGCCCAGGAGGAGCATCATGACCGTCTACACCCTGCCCGACCTGCCCTACGACTACTCCGCTCTCGAACCCCACATCTCCGGGCGCATCATGGAGCTGCACCACGACAAGCACCACGCGAACTACGTGGCCGGCGCGAACACCGCGCTGGAGAAGCTTGCCGCCGCCCGTGAGGCCGGCGACTTCGCCGCAATCAACCTGTGGGAGAAGAACCTGGCCTTCAACCTTGGCGGCCACACCAACCACTCCATCTTCTGGACCAACATGACCGGCGAAGGCGCGTCGCGCCCCGAAGGCGAGCTCGGCGCTGCCATCGACGAGTTCTTCGGCTCGTTTGAGTCCTTCCAGGCTCAGTTCGCCGCGGCCGCCCTGGGCCTGCAGGGCTCCGGCTGGGCCGTCCTCGCGTGGGACACCGTCGGCAAGCGTCTCGTGACCTACCAGATGACCGACCAGCAGGGCAACATCCCGGTCGCGACCGTGCCGTTGCTCTTGATCGACATGTGGGAGCACGCCTTCTACCTGGATTACCTCAACGTCAAGGCCGACTACGTCAAGGCCTGGTGGAACCTGGTGAACTGGGAGAACGTCGCGTCCCGCTTCCAGGCCGCCCGCCTGTCTTCCGGCCTGGTGAACGCCCACTCCGCGCTGTCCGACCTGGGTGCCCACGCGGTCGACACCGTCAAGGGCTGGTGGAAGAACTAAGCATTCTTCGTGACGCGGCCGTGGCCGCTGTGCGTGTCACTCGCCGCGGCGAGATCGGGGATCTTGCACCATTAGAGGCCTCGCGACGGCGTGTCGCCTGCGTATCGTGGCTCTCATGCCGCAAGTCCCCATGCCCCGGCGCGAGGCCCGGGCGCTGGTGGCGCTGACGACGCGACCACCACGACTACACACGCAGCAGAGGCGGGATCCTTCGGGATCCCGCCTCTTTCGTCACATTCCGGGCAAAGATTACGGAGCGGGCGGTGCACACAAACCCCGCCACAGTGACGGTTCCGGCTCTTCCGCGCCAACTCAGCCACACGCGGGCCCACTAATTCGCGCGCGGGTCCGCCTGCCATCACTGCCCGCGCAATCTCTTCCAGAGCAGCAAAGGGAGCCGTTGCGAATCAGCTCAGTCACATGTGCCCCCAACATGTCGCACGTGGGACCGCTCATGCGCGCGCCGGCCCTCCAATCCGCACGCGGACCCTCCAATCCGCACACCGGCCCTCCAATCCGCACGTCGGCCCTCCAATCCGCACGCGGACCCGCTAATACGAGCTTGGGCAGACCCGCCCACACTCCAGATAGCGGGTTTACGTGCGACATAGCGGGTTACCGCTCGCAATAGCAGGCTCACGTGCGAGCGACGCGCTATGACAGGTACCGATGCGCCCAAAACGCAGACCACTTCGCCCATAACAGCCCGTTTTCAGCGTTTTTCGCCGAGGTGGTCTGCACTTTGGGCATGACACCACCTCGAACCGTGATCTCACCGCCCCCGAAGGGGGTTTGCACGACCAGCATGGAGGGTACCGCAAGACCTGCTGGGCCAGGCTATGGAACCCATGGGCTGCGGTGCCCGTGGGGGGCGGCGAGGCCTGGCCGGGCTTCGAGGCGACGCGCCCAGCCACGCACAGCGACACAAGCGCCGCCGGTATGGAGGGTGCCGACAGGACCAGAGGGTTGCGGTGCCAGGCTGCGGGGCCCGTGGGCGGCGGCAGGGCCTGGCCGGGCTTCGAGACGACGCGCCGAGCGAAGCTCGCGGCGCGGACGGCTCGCGGGCGGGCCGCCGCCCACGGGCACACCATCAGCCAAGTAGCCCGCCGCCCACGGGCACACCAAGCAGCCCGGCCCCAGCACGCACACACGCGCACGCGCCATTCAGGCATAACAAAACCGCCCGGCCCCATTGGGGCCGGGCGGCAGTGGCGGTAGCGCTGGGATTTGAACCCAGGGTGGCTGTGACACCACACAGCATTTCGAGTGCTGCACCTTCGGCCGCTCGGACACGCTACCTTACCCGGATACTCTACTACACGGACCCCCGCAGCGCGCAAATCGACCGGGCAGGTTGGGATCAGGGCCACACAACGTCACAAGATCACACTGCGGCACGCAACACGGGCGCCACCTCAGCACTTAGAACGGTTGAAAACAAAATTAAGTAGCCGCATAGCATTCACGACAACGCATACATGCTCTACTCTTGCAGGGTATCTATTCAACGCAGCGAAAGGATTTTTCGTGTCTGCGCCAACTGCGGCGAAGCAAACGTCGCTCAAAGAACTGACCCTGCGCGGCATCATCATCGGCGGCATTATCACGCTGGTGTTCACAGCCGCGAACGTGTACCTGGGCCTGAAGGTTGGTCTGACCTTCGCGACCTCGATCCCGGCAGCCGTCATTTCGATGGCAGTTCTGCGCTTCTGGGGAGATCACACGGTCCAGGAGAACAACATCGTTCAGACGATTGCGTCGGCAGCGGGCACGCTGTCGGCAGTCATCTTCGTTCTCCCCGGCCTCGTGATTGTGGGCTGGTGGAGCGGTTTCCCGTACTGGGAGACCATGTTCGTGTGCGCGGTCGGCGGTTCGTTGGGCGTCATGTACTCGATTCCTTTGCGTCGCGCGCTCGTGACGGGTTCGGACCTGCCATACCCCGAGGGTGTGGCCGGCGCTGAGATCCTCAAGGTCGGCGATTCGAAGGATGCCGGTGAGGACAATAAGCGCGGCCTGCTCGCGATCACGTGGGGTGCCCTGGCCTCGGCGGCGATGGCCCTGTTCGGCTATCTGAAGGTGACGGCCTCCGAGGTCGGTGCCGCCTTCAGGATCGGGTCGACGGGTACGATGCTCTCGACTTCCCTGTCGCTCGCTCTCATCGGCGTTGGCCACCTGGTCGGAATGACGGTGGGCGTCGCGATGCTCATCGGCATGCTGACTTCCTACGGTGTCCTGTTGCCCCTGTACGCGAATGGCCAGCTGGAGGGTGCTGAGGACCTGACCGATGCTCTGTCGACAGTCTTTAAGACGGATGTGCGCTTCATCGGCGCGGGCGTCATGGCGGTCGCCGCCATCTGGACGCTCATCAAGATCATGGGCCCGATCGCCCGCGGCATGTCCGAGTCGCTGCGCGCCTCGCGCGGCGCCAAGGAGGACGGCGCGCAGATCGACCGCACCGAGCAGGACATCCCCGGCAAGTGGGTCATCGTTTCCATCTTCGTGGCCATGATTCCGATCGCGGGCCTGCTGTGGTGGTTCATGCGCGGCACGCAGATCGAGCACAACACGGCGGTCCTGATCGCCGTGTCGGTTATTTTCATTCTGCTTGCAGGCCTGCTGGTCGCGGCTGTCTGCGGTTACATGGCGGGCCTGATCGGTTCGTCGAACTCGCCGGTGTCGGGCGTTGGCCTGCTGGTTGTCGTCATCACGGCGGTCGTTATCCTGGCGGTGCACGGTCGCGGTTCGACCACGGAAGAGAACACGGCGCTCATCGCCTACACGCTGTTCACCTCCGCGATCGTGTTCTGCATTGCGACGATCGCGAACGATAACCTGCAGGACCTCAAGACCGGCCAGCTGGTGGGTGCGACCCCGTGGAAGCAGCAGGTTGCCCTGGTCATCGGCGTCGTCTTCGGTTCGCTGATCATTCCCCCGGTCCTGGAGCTGATGCAGAACTCCTTCGGCTTCCAGGGTGCGCCGGGCGCTGGCCCGGACGCGCTGGCGGCCCCGCAGGCCTCGCTGATTTCTTCGCTCGCGAAGGGCGTGCTCGGCGGCGGCATCGACTGGAAGCTCCTGGGTATCGGCGCGGCGATCGGCGTCGTTGTCATCGTCATTGACGAGGTCCTGCGCCCCGCGTCGAAGGGCAAGCTGGCCCTGCCCCCGCTCGCGGTCGGCATGGGCATCTACCTGCCTGCGTCGCTGACGATCCTGATCCCGATCGGCGGCCTGATTGGCTTCCTGTACAACCGATGGGCTGACAAGCAGGCGGACGTGGAGCGCGCGAAGCGTTTCGGCACACTGGCTGCGACGGGCCTGATCGTGGGCGAGTCCCTGTTCGGCGTCGTTTACGCGGGCATCGCAGGCGCGACGGGTTCGGAATCCCCGCTGGCGCTGCCGTTCATTCACGATGGCTTTACTCCCATCGCGAACGTGCTCGGTATTGTGTTCTTCGCGGGTGCGACGTGGCTGCTGTACGGCTTTGCCCGTAAGATCACGCGCGACGCGGATCGCGACTCGGCGGCGAAGGCAGCGGAGTAGACCGCTCTGGGCTGACCTGATCGCTCATCTTTCCCCGGCCTCGTTCATTCACATGGACGAGGCCGGGGTTGCTTATGTGCTCATCTGCCCCCAGTGGGTGGGAACTTACGCCCACTGGGACGGACATAAATCCCACGATGTGACCACCGAATCGCTTGACACCTGGGGATTAAGCCCATGTCAAGGCACATTTGACTGCAATTCAGTAAAATTTAGGCTTCCATGACTAACAAAAGAATGATACTTTTATAACATGAGTCACATCCTGGAACCGGACGTCACGTGGCTGCGGGACCCAGGGGCGTCGGTGAACCGTTTGACGGTGCACGCGACGTGGAGGTCACGCAGGCCACTTCAGCTGCTCTCAAGCACCTGGCAGGTTACCGGTGTCACTGGCACCGCCTCGGAGTTCATTGAAAGGGCCCCTTCTTACCAACATTTCGGCGCGACATCCGTGCCCGGCATCCTGGAGCTGGATGGCACGTGGATGCGCAGTGAGGTCCAGGCCCGCGAGGGGGATGCCTCCCGTTCCGACGACACAGAGGACTGCGACCTGGCGCGCGCCTCGATTCTGCGTCGCGAGTTCATTTTCGATGCTCCCTTGAAGGAGGCGGTTGAGCGCGGTTGGATGATGACCTTGACCTTCGGCGGGTTCTCGGGTCCTCTCTACGCGTGGGTTGATGGAGCGTTCGTTGGTTTCTGTGCGGATGGTTTCATTCCCGCGGCCTTTGACGTAACCCGCGCGCTACAGCCCACCCACACGCATACGCTCGCTGTTTTGCTGATGGATTCGCCGGTGTGCTGCCACGGCCTGTTCCGCGAGGTGTCGCTGGAGGCGCGTCCCCCGGCACACATTGTGGATCTTGTGCCGGTGGTGTCCCACGACGGGCGCGCGGGCGCTCTGACGCTGCGCGTTGAAACCACAGGCGGCGTCGAGGTGCACGCCACCTTAGTGAACGAGGCCGAGCAGGCGGAGCTATGGTCTGCCTTCGGGTCGCCCGACGAGGTCTTCGAGGCTCGTGGACTCGAGGTGCTCCCGTGGAGCGCGGAGGAACCCGCGCTGTACCGGTTGATCGTGACGCTGCGCGACGAGGAGGGGATCAAGGACACGGTGTCCCTTGACCTTGGTTTCCGCAGCATTGAGGCAACGTCCCAGGGGGTGACTCTGGGCGGTAAGGCCTTGATCTTGCGGGGTGTCACCCGCAACGAGTGTGACGGGCGCACGGGCTTGGCGGTCAACTTGCCGGAGATGCTCGACGACATCGTGTGGTGTAAGCAGCACGGCGTCAACACGGTTGTGATCGCCGACGCACCCGGGCACGCGCGTTTCCTGGAGTTGGCCGACGAGTACGGCCTGTACGTCATCGACTGCACGTCAGCCCTGTATGGTCCGGGGGCCGCACGCAACGAGGCAATCGAAGCGGCGATCCGCCGCGACCGCGCCCACCCGAGCGTCATCGCCTGGGCGCTGGGTGATGAAGAGGACGAGGTCCGCGCCGCCCGTTCGCTCGATCCGACGCGCCCGGAGTACTCCCAAGCGTGCTTCCCTAACCTGCACAAGGTGCGCGGCGAGGAGCTGCACTACGCGCCGGTGACGGTTGCGCCCTCGTATTCGGGGGTGACGGTGCGGAACCACATGACGTTTACGTCAACGGCGGACCTGGAGTTCTTGTGCCGCGTCGTCAACGAGGGTCGCGTGACGTGGGAGTACTCGGCGTCCTTGGATGTGGCACCCGGAGAGACGGGGTTCCTCTCGGTGCCGTGGCCTTCGCCGGGGCTGCGCGAGGTCTCGGTACGCCTGTCCTACAGCACGGGGTGGGCACCGGCGGGCTTTGAGATCGCGCACGGAGACTTGTCGATGTAGCCGTGTAAACAGTCGGATAGATGCGTGGGGGGTGACTCGCTCGAGTCGCCCCCCACGTCTGTCTGTGCGCGACGAGGCCGTGGCCGGGAACCGGGAAGGGCCGCCTCAGGCGACAAGGCCCGGGAGGGAACCCAGGCCTCGTCAACGAAGGAACGAAACGGTCAGCGGAAGGCTGCGCGCCTCGTCGGGATGGTCGGCATACCGAGCATGACGGAGCCGGACCCGCCGCACGAGGCCGGCTCTTCGACGTCCACGAGCTGCAACACGTCGCCATCGCGCGCCTCGGGGTCCTGTAGGGCGGTGGCGAGCATGAGCTTGATGCGGTTGAGCTGGTTGACCTCGGAGGCACCCGGGTCGTAGTCGACGGCCACAATGTTGGCCTCGGGGTAGCGGGTGCGCAACGCCCGGAACATGCCCTTGCCGACGATGTGGTTAGGCAGGCACGCGAAGGGCTGGGCACAGATGATGTTCGGGCAGCCGTGTTCGATCATGTCGACCATTTCGGCGGTCAGGTACCAGCCTTCACCCGCCTGGTTGCCCAGGCGCGCGATGTCCTGGGAGCGCTCGATCATTTCTTCGATGGGTCGGTGCGCCTCGAACTTGCCGTTCGTGGCCGCGAACGCGCGGTGCACGGGCTTCTCGTACTTCTTGAGCGCCCACAAAACGATCGGCATGATGTAGCGCTGCTTGCCGTCGATGCCCAGGTTCTCCTTGTCCCACGCGGCGGTTGCCACTGAGTTGTGGAAGAACTGCATGAGGCCGGGTAGTTCGGCCTCGCAGCCCTCGGCCTCGATGACGTCGACGGCGTGGTTGTTGGCGTCCGGGTGGAACTTCACGAGGATCTCGCCGACCAGGCCGACGCGCGGCTTACGCGGGATGTCGCGCAGCGGCAGGGCGTCGAAGGCGCGCACGCATTCGCGGATGAGCTTCCCATAGGAGACGCGTCCGCCGAGGGCACCGACGCGTCCCGAGGTGATCCACTCTTGGACGTAGCCGTCCCACGTGCGGTACAGGTCCATCGCGGAGCCGGGCTCGGCCTCGTAGGGGCGCACGCGCAGCAGCATCGACTGGATGGCATCACCGATGACGAAGGCCTGGATGGCCTTATGGATGTGGGTGACGCCCAGACGGAAGCCGGGGTTGTCCTCAAAGCCCTGGACGGACAGCGCGATGACGGGGACCTGCGGATATCCGGCGTCGCGCAGGCCCTTGCGCAGCAGGGCCGCGTAGTTACTGGCGCGGCACATGCCGCCCGTCTGCGTGATGCCCACGGCGGTGCGGTCCGGGTCGGCGCGCCCGGAGATGAACTCGTCGAGGAGCTGACCGATGACCACGATCGCCGGGTAGCACGAGTCGTTGTTGACGTATTTCAGGCCGACCTCCATGGAGGTGCGGCTCGTGTGCTCGAGGACGCGCACTTTCAGCCCAGCGCTCGCGAACAGCGGGGTGAGGAAGCGGAAGTGGATCGGGGACATCTGGGGGGCCAGGATCTCGTAGCCGGCCTCGCGCATCTCCTCGGTGAAGACCGCGCGCGGCTGGATGTGGCCGGCTGCCTCCTCGCGGGCGGCGTCGCCGGAGGGGTCACGCAGGGTGGCGGTGTCGACGGAACCCGACACCAGGCCCACGGACGAGGCGGGGGCCAGTTCCGCTCCATCCGTTCCGTTTTCGCCGTCCCCGGCCCCGGCCTCGTCGATGGTGGAGGCGAGGGAAGCGCGCTCGGTGATCGCCGCGTCGAGGGAACGCAGGCGGATCTTCGCGGCGCCCAGGTTGGAGACCTCGTCGATCTTGAGGACGGTGTGTACGTCGCCGCGGCCCTCGAGGATCTCCTGGACCTGGTCGGCAGTGATCGCGTCGACGCCGCAGCCGAAGGAGTTGAGCTGGACCATCTCGAGGTCGGGTTCGTCGCCGACGCGGGCGGCGGCCTCGTAGAGGCGCGAGTGGTAGGACCACTGGTCGAGGACGCGCAGGGGTCGCTCGAGGCGCGCGTCGATGATGGAGTCCTCGGTGAGGACAGCCATGCCGAGGCCGACGATGACCTCGGGGATGCCGTGGTTGATCTCGGGGTCGAGGTGGTAGGGGCGGCCCGCCAGCACGATGCCGCGCACGCCGTGCTCACGCATCCACTCGATCGTTTCGACGCCCTTCGCGCGGATTTCGGCCTTGACGGCGGCGTCCTCCTCCCACGCCTTGTCCAGGGCGGCTTTCATCTCCTCGACCGGGATGTCGTAGCCGTATTCCTTGAAAGTCTTGGACAGGTGGGCGGGCAGGTACTCGCGGTTACCGAAGTTGACAAAGGGACTGATGAACTGGGTGCCCGGCTCCAAGAGGCGCTCCATGTTGTTGCGGATGACCTCGGGGTAGGTCGCCACAATGGGGCAGTTGAAGGAGTTCTCGGACTCGGTGAGCTTCTGCTCGAAATCGACGCAGGGGTAGAAGATCGTCGTGATGCCCTTGTTCAGCAGGGACTCGATGTGCCCGTGGACGAGCTTGGCCGGGTAACACACGTTCTCCGAGGGGATGGACTCCATGCCGGTCTCGAAGAGGTCGTGGTTGGAGCGTCCCGAGATCATGACGCGGAAGCCCAGCGCGGTGAGCATCGTGAACCAGAACGGGTAGTTCTCGTACATGCCGAGCACGCGCGGGATGCCAATGTCGCCGCGGAACGCCTTCTTCTCGGTGAGGCGGCGATAGCCGAAGATCCGCTTGTACTTCCAGTCGTAGAGGTTGGGTAACTCGGACTTCTTGGGCACGCGCTCCAGGGACGCGCCGCGCTCGCAGCGGTTGCCGGACACGTGACGCTCGCCGTTGGAGAACGTCGAGATCGTCATCTGGCAGTGGTTCTGGCACAGGCGGCAGGTCTTGCGGGTCGTGTCAACGCTGAAGCCCTCGAGGGCCTCGATCGTGGCCAGGGACGAGGTCCCCTCCCCCGTGTCGTGCATGCGCGCGGTGAGAGCCGCGCCGTACGCGCCCATGAGGCCCGCGATGTCGGGGCGCACGACCTCGCGGCCGGTGAGCAGCTCGAAGGCGCGCAGCACCGAGTCGTTGAGGAAAGTGCCGCCCTGGACGACGACGCGTTCACCCAGGTCCGAGGGCTCCTTGAGCTTGATGACCTTGTAGAGGGCGTTACGCACGACGGAGTAGGACAGGCCGGCGCTGATGTCGCGTACGTCCGCGCCTTCCTTCTGCGCCTGCTTAACGGAGGAGTTCATGAACACCGTGCAGCGGGTGCCCAGATCCACGGGGGACTCGGACTCCATAGCCATGCGCGCGAAGGACCGCACGTCTGTGCCCATCGTCTGCGCGAAGGTCTGCAGGAAGGAGCCGCAGCCCGAGGAGCAGGCCTCGTTGACGGAGATGGAGTCCACCGCGTGGTCGCGGATGCGCAGGTACTTCATGTCCTGGCCGCCGATGTCGATGACGGAGGTGACGCCGGGGCAAATGAATTCGGCGGCGCGGTAGTGGGCCATCGTCTCGATCTCGCCCTCGTCCATGGTGAGGGCGGCCTTGACCAGGCCTTCGCCGTAGCCGGTCGCGCACGAGCGGCCGATCTCGCAGCCCTCGGGCAGCGCACTACGCACAGCGCGCACGATGTCGACGGCCGCGGCCACGGGATCGCCCTCGTTGGAGGCGTAGTGGGTGAAGACGATGCGGTCCTGGGAGTCGATGACGACGGCCTTGATCGTCGTCGAACCCGCGTCGATGCCGAGCCAACAGCGGCCCTCGGCCTCGTCGAGGCTGGCCTTGGGGATGACGTCGAGGCT
The DNA here is from genome assembly GCF_041433955.1 of Pauljensenia sp. 20925_1_25. NCBI lineage: Bacteria > Bacillati > Actinomycetota > Actinomycetes > Actinomycetales > Actinomycetaceae > Pauljensenia > Pauljensenia sp. 20925_1_25. The sequence continues at coordinate 44,016 of NZ_JAPWCL010000011.1, forward strand.
GTGGCGGGCGATGAATTCCTCGCGGTCCTCGGGGGTCGCAAAGAGGGGGTCCATGCGCGGGGATTCGACCTGAACGGGGGCGGCGGCGAGGCGCTCCATGAGGGTCGTGAGCTTCTCGCCGCGGGTGTCGACGGAGGTTGCGCCCGTTTCCTCGGCCTGACGTTGTTTTTTGGCGGCCTCCTTCTCGGCGAGGAGGGCCGCGCCAATCGCGACATAGAGCTGGGCGTCGTCGGGGGTGACGAAGGCATCGGCCTTGGGCAGGAGGGCTTTGTAGGCCTCGCGCAGGGCGGGCAGGAAGTGCAAGGGGCCGCCGAGGAACATGACAGTTCCGCGGATCGGGCGGCCGCACGCCAGGCCCGCGATGGTCTGGGTGGCGACGGCGTTGAAGATGGAGGCGGCCAGATCCTCGTGGGCGGCACCCTGGTTGATGAGGGGCTGGATGTCGGACTTGGCGAAGACGCCGCAGCGCGAGGCGATCGGGTAGAGCTGGGTGTGGCGGGTCGCCAGCTCGCCGAGGCCGGAGGCATCCGTGTGCAGGAGGGTCGCCATCTGGTCGATGAAGGCGCCGGTGCCGCCCGCGCACGTGCCGTTCATGCGCTGCTCAGGGGTGGGGTGCAGGTAGGTGAGCTTGGCGTCCTCGCCGCCCAGCTCGATGACGACGTCGACCTCGGGGTGGAGGCGCTGGGTGGCCTCGGTGCCGGCGATGACCTCCTGGACGAAGGGGATTCCCATGGCCCGGGCGGTCGTCAGGCCGCCGGAGCCGGTGATGGCCGCGTGGACGCGGGCGCCGGGCAGGGCGCGCTCGACGTCGGCGAGGAGGGCCCCGAGCGATGCGCGCACGTCGGCGTTGTGACGACGGTAGTCAGAGAAGAGGCGACGGTTTCCATCCAGGACGACAGCCTTGACCGTCGTGGAGCCGACGTCGATGCCGAGCTGGTAGGGGCGCGTGGCCTCGTGGTGACGCTGCGTTGTCATGGGACCTCCTTGGATCACCCAACAACATAGGTCGCGGGTGTTGTCCAGTCAAAGGTATGGATTGCCTTCCTTAGGAATCCCAGCAAAACGGCATAGGACCAGGGAAAACCCCCTGTCCGACAGCGAGGGGCACGGAGGGGAAGCACAACACGTCCGACAAGAATTACAACATGTGAAGGGTTCCAAAATTAGACTCTTCGACAAGATAGCGGTCCGCCCAGTTTGTCTGTACCCACGCGGCACCGCGCTGCCTGCGCACCCACCGCGCCATGGCCTCGGCGTCAAATCCCCAACGAACACCATCAGCACCAAGCGGCTGAATCGTAGCTACCTTGAACTTGCAGACAAGCCCGCCTCATCGCACGCTAAGCTAGTCATACGATACGAGCAGGCCGCCACGTCACAGGCCCGGGAGGGGATCAGTATGAGTGGACGTATCACGTACCGCGACACGAAACCCTTTTGTGTTCCCGCATCGCTTGATGAACTCGCGGGTCCATCCACGGGCATCGTGCATCTCCCCGTGCGCTTGAGCTGGGCACCGGGGGATGGTTCCTTTAGCCTTGATGACGACGGCGAACGAACGACGGTCTACCAATGCGTCATCGGTGAGGGCAGCGTGGAAGACCAACGACGCTACCTCAACTGCGACATCCTCAGCGACATGTGGCCAACACTGCGCCTTGACCTGGCGATCACAGCCGCATGGGAAAACCGCTTCAAGGCACTGTGTGGGAGGAACAGATGGCTCACTCTGTACAAGAGACGCAGCGCCAGCTAATCGCATGTGCACTCGAGGTCCTCGCAGATGCGGGCTTCGCCCTCGCTGGTTCAGGCGCGATCCGTGAACACGGGATGACGCAGCGACCCACCAACGACATTAACCTCTTCACAGTCATGCAAGCCTCCACGCGGTTCCCTCACGCAGTAAACAGCCTCATTGAACACCTCACTGCCAACGACTACGACGTCACCATCGAACGCGTAAGCCCCTCTTTCGCCCAGCTCTCAGTCACACCACTGCACGGGGTTCCACTCAGCGTTGATCTCGCTATCGACTGGCGCGCCCACACACCTGTTCGCCTCGACGTTGGCCCCGTTCTTGACATTGAGGACGCCGTGGGCAACAAACTGAGCGCCCTGTACTCCAGGAGCTACCCCCGCGACTATCTCGACGTCGATGCGATCCGCTCCACCGGAACGATCAGCGATGCGCGCCTCATCGAGCTCCTTCAGGAACGCGACGCAGGATTCTTTACAGAGTGTCTGCGCGGAGCACACAGCATCAGCCTGACACAAGTTGCGGCCTACGGTATCAATGCCTCACAGCTCCATACAATCCAACAACGTTTCCACGCCTGGGCCGACGACATCGACAATCAATGCAACGAATAGCCGCAAAGACGGCGTGACGTCCTCCGACGTGAATCCCCACCACTCACAGATGAGGCATGCAACCTCGTCACGCCTGCCGTGCCTGCCCCGCCATGGCCTCGTCATGCCTTCAGCGCACGCCGTGTCTCACTCTTCCGCCCGCTAACCTTCTATTCCGCACGTAAACCCTCTTACCTGCACGTGGGCGAGGCCGCCCACGTACGGAATAGCGGGTTAGCGTGCGGATCAGAGGTCCCACACGCGGAAATAGCGGGTGAACGCGCGCCGCTTAGGAATCATCCGCCAAGAGACGACACGTACACCCCGACTCACACACGGGCGGCGACGGGGATTGCACGGACCTGGGTAGCCTTGACGCTCGCCCACAGGGAATCACCGACGCCAAGGCCCAGGTCGGCCCATGCGGACGCCGTGACCCTGGCGGTCACCGAGACTCCGCCCGCGAGCGCGACGCACACGCTGACAAGGGAGCCGTTGACCTCGATGCCCGCGACGACGCCGGGTAGGACGCTTCGCGGCGAGGCGTGGGATTCTTCGCGGGAGAGGGCGATGGCCTCGGGTGGGAAGGTGAGGGCGACGCGCATTGGCTCTTCTCCGGAGGTGGTGCCGTCGGAGGCCGCCCACAGTATCCCCTCGCCGACGCGCACGCCGACGAGGCCGGGGCGGGCAACGGCGGGGCCGGTGACGATGTTGAGTCCGGCCAGGCGGGCCGCGAACACCGACGTGGGCGAGGCGAGCACGCGGGCGGGTTCGCCTTCCTCGACGATGCGCCCCTCCCCCATGACGATCATGTGGGAAGCGAGGGCCAGGACTTCGGCGATGTCGTGCGAGACAAGCAGGGTCGTGATGCCCGCGCCCGTAAGACGCTCGCGCAGGACAGCGGAGACCTGGGCGGTGGCTTCAACGTCGAGGGCAGCGGTCGGCTCGTCGAGGATGAGCACATCGGGGCGGAACACGAGCGCGCGGGCGATGGCGACGCGCGCCGCCTGCCCGCCGGACAGGTCGGAGGCACGCCGGTGGGCAAGGTCGGCGATACCCACGGCGCGCAACTGCTTGAGGGCGACTGCCCGGGCCTCAGCTCGCCCGACGCCGCGCACGCGTAGCGGGAACGCGACATTGCTGAGGACGCTCATGTGCGTGAAGATGCGCGGCGCCTGGGAAACCATGGCAACGCCGCGCCGCCGCGCAGGCACGAAGGTGGCGGCGTCGTCGACGAGGCGCTCGCCGATCTGCGCGCGACCGGAGTCGAGCCGCAGAGTCCCGGCGACAACTTGGGCGAGCGTGGACTTGCCAGCACCGTTATGCCCGACGACGGCCGTCACGAGGCCTGGGCTCAGACGCGCGTCCACGTCCCAGCCGCGCTCACTCACCGTCCCGGCGACGTGGACAGCGGCGGCAGAAGCGTCGTCACCGGAATCACCGATGCCGGATTCTCGGTGAGCCGCCAGAGATCCATCGGCGCGTGCACCCGAGGCAATCCCAGACGCAGAACCGCACCCCGACCTCGTCGATGACAGACGTGAACGCACGAGGGAGGCGACGCTCCCCCACGGGGTTTCCGTCAGCGCGACGACGAGTGCCGCGACGCCGAGGAGTACGACGCCGAGCGCGAGGGCCAGGTCGGCGTCAGACTCGCGTGCCAAGTAGATCTGGAGCGGCATCGTGCGGGTCACACCCTGCATGGACCCCGCGAACGTGAGGGTCGCGCCGAACTCGCCGAGGCATCGGGCCAGCGCGAGTGCTGCACCGCGCCCCAGACCGGGCAGAACGGTCGGCAACGTGACCTGCCACAAGACGCGCGAGGGCGAAGCCCCCAGGGAGGAGGCCATCTCGTCGAGACCGCGCTCGCGGGCGCGCAGCGCGGATTCGAGGGTGACGATGAGGAAGGGCAGGGAGACGAAGACCTGCGCGATGACGACGGCTGTCGTCGTAAAAGCGATGTCGAGGCCGGCACCGCTCAGCAGGGCACCCAGCGTCGAGCGTCTGCCGAAGGCCGAGAGCAGCGCGATGCCGGCAACGACGGGCGGTAGCGAGAGCGGCAGGGCGACGAGGATGCGGGCGGCGCGCACGCCCCGCCACGAGCGCGAGAGGATAAGTGCGGCGGGAACACCGAGGAGGAGGTCGACGCCGAGGGCCACAGCGCACGTGCGCAGCGACAAACTGAGTGCGGCGGCGGCCTCGGGCGTCGTGAGCGTGGTCCCCAAGCTGGCCCAGTTGACGCGCCCCAGCATGAAGGCGAGGGGCAGCATCAGGAAGCAGAGGGCGAGCGCGCCGAGGCCCCCCGCCCAGACGGGCAGGGGGCTGACAGCGGGCGTCCTGCGTGAGGTCATGCGTCGACGCTACTTGACGGCAGGAGTGAAGCCAGCCTCACTGAGGAGGGCCTGTCCTTCCTCGGAGAGGACCAGGTCGATCCACTTCTGCCCGTAGTCCTTCTTCGTGGAGGTACTCACGAGGGCGATCGGGTACTTGTTGACGGCCTCGTCGGCCCCCTGGATCTCGACGGTGTCGACGGCGTCACCCTCGGCGAGGGCATCGGACTTGTAGACGATGCCGGCGTCGGCCTGGCCGGAGGACACCTTGCCGCGCACGTCGGTGACGGCCTGTTCCTCGGAGACGGGGTGCAGGGTCACGCCGAGCTGCTCGGTGAGGGTCTTGGTGAGCTTACCGCAGGGAACCTCGGGCGCGCAGATGACCAGCTTAACGCCGTCGAGCGAGGAGTCGAGACCGGTGATGCCCGCCGGGTTACCGGGCGTCGTAATGAGGGTGAGGCTGTTAGACGCGAAGAGGGTCTGGTCGTCGACCTGGGAGGCGTCGGCGGCCTTCTTCATGGTGGACTCGTTCGCGGTGGCCAAGACATCGACGTCTGCACCCTCGCCGAGCTGGGTGACCAGGTCCTGCGACCCGGCGAAGTTGAAACGGACATCGACGTCCGGGTAGGCGGCCTCAAAAGAGGATTCGAGTTCTTCGAAGGTCTCGGTCAGCGAGGCGGCAGCGTAGACGTTGAGAACGACCTCGCGGGAGGGGACCGTTGCGTTGTCGGACGAGGCCGTGGAATCAGCAGCAGGGGTAGAGCCGGCGGTGCAGGCGGCGAGGGCCAGGGCGGCAGCACCCACGAGGGGGAGAAAGCGGAGGGAACGCACAGAGATCTCCTTTTGAGAGGGGATTGAACGCGATAAATCTAACAAGTGCGATGCGGCCAGGCAACAGGCCGCCACGACAACAATCTGCCGACGCTGGACGCCTTCATTCTCAAGGAAAATACCCCTACCTGTTTGATTTGCTCTCACCCCACTTAAAAAAATTCACGGGAGATCACCGACCTCCGATCCACCACACGAACCGCACCCGGAGCACGCAAGCCAGCAATTGCCTCGGCCCCTCCGGACATAAAACGCACCCACACCCCGTGCCCTCACAGCCCTCTCACACCCACGAAAGGGACTAGGATCACACTCATACGTAACCACTTCTCGGAGGACACCATGCCCAAATCCGTCGACTACGACCTGAGCCAGATCAACGCCCACATCATCGCCTACTCGGACCGCATCCAGCGCGGCACAAAGGAGGATCGGGCGACCCCCGCATGCGTCGGAGCGCTGACTACGGCAGGCCTGGACCAGGTGACGATGGCCGCGATCCCCGAGAGCGCCGACGTCCTCGACACGGAAATCCGCGAGGCACTCGCCGCTGGCGCGCGTTTCATCCTGATCCTGGGGGGCTCGGGCTTCGGCGTGGGCAACTATGCGCCCGAAGTCGTCCGCTCGATCATCGAGGTCGAGATCCCCGGCATCGCCGAGCAGATCCGCGCCCACGGCCTGACCAACACCCCCCTGTCAGGCCTGTCCCGCGAGGTCGTCGGCGTGACCGCGCGAGACTCCTCGGGGGCGCTCATCATCTCCTCCCCCGGCTCGCGTGGCGGCGCGCTCGACACCCTCGAGGTGGTCACGCCCCTACTGCCCGCTATCTTCCACCAGCTCGACGAGCAGCGCTGACTCTCCCAAGCAACAAGAAACGAGGCCACGGCTCGTTAGTGTCCGGGGGCGGCGGCGAGGCCTGGCCGGGCTTCGGGATCGATCACTCCGAGCCGTAGGCTCGAGTGTGGCGATCTCGCGGGCGGGCCGCCGCGGGCCGCCGCCCCCGGACACCGGAAACGAACGAGGCCGCGGCGCACGCACGCCACGGCCTCGTCGTTGTCGGAAGGTCAGCCCTTGCGTCGACGCAGGAACATGGCACCACCCGCGAGGACGACGAGCACACCGCCTCCGGCGATGAACCACCACAGGCTGGGGATGGGCGTCGCCGAGGAACCCGAAGACGCGGTCGTGATGACCGTGACGTTGCCGTCCGCGTCCTTCTGCTCGATGAGGGCGCCGGTGGCGTCGAAGTGGTACGAGATGCCGTCAACATCAAGCCACTGGTCGACCACGGCTGAGGCGGAATTGTTGAAGTAGTAGAGGTTGCCGGAGGGGCCGTCCCACCAGCCGGTTGTCGCAGCGGGGCGGCCCGCCTTGAACCACCACGCGCGCGGGGTCTCAGATTCGTATTCGTGGCCCCACTCGGAGTTGAAGACGCCGTCGTAGGTAATGCCGTCCTCATTTACTTGTAGATGATTTCGTCTGCGTTGGCGATGTGGTCGGAGTGGGCGTGGGTACCCAGATAGAACGCGACGTTGGTGTCATTGACGCCCTGGTCGTCGAGGTATTGCAACAGCCAGTCAGTGGTGGAGGCGGCGGCCACCGCGATACCGGTGCGCGCGGGGTAGCGTGGGTCGGAGCCGTCGGGCAGGTCGGCGTCTTCGCCGCCGTCGATGATGCCGTACCAGCCGCCGCTCTCGATGAGGATCGCGTCGGAGGATCCGGAGGAGAGGATAAAGATCTTCGTCTTCTCGTCGGCGCTGGGCGCGAAGGTGAGGGTGGAGGCGCTCACGGTCGAGGCCTCGACGGACTTCGCGTTCGCCAGCGGGATCGTGGTGCCGGGCACCCACGAGCCGGACTGGGTGCCGCTCTGAGCGTCGCTCTGGGTATCGTCGGCGCGGGCGGCCGGGGCGCTCGCCAGGGTCAGGGACGAGGCCGTGGCCGCCACTGTGGCAAGCGCGAGGAGGGCTGTGCGGCGGGTGCGTGACGACATCGGGGGACCTTTCGCGCGGGATTTATGTTTGTAGAATATCGCGCAAAGCGCCGCCCACCTGCGTCAATGCGCGGCGCTTCATGAGAGTCCTTTGCAAGCCCTGCGGGGAAAGTCAGGAAGCGTAGCCGGCCCAGCGGCCGTTTTATTCAGAGTGTCGTGGCGACAACTGGTCGAGCCATGCGATCAATTCGGGCATGTCGGTCCAGGGTGCCTCATCCCACACCGTGGTCCCCTTCTCAAAGCTTGCCCGTCGATGCTTTACCCGCGAGCAAGCCGCGTCAGTTCCCTCGATAAACCACTGAGGAATCTCCATTGCTTTCTCATAAGCTCCCCGTTCCCACTTACTGAGGAGTTCCTCAACGACAGCACTTGCGGTCCGACTCGAACAGACGTCCGCGCAGTGGTAGACGAACCACGCCTCAATACAGGGATTCGACAGTGCCACTGCGCGGAGATACCCACTGACCCCAGCCAACCAGTTCTCCAGATCATGAATATGGGGGGCGTTATCATCCACGTCGCAGACGATCCAGGCTCCAGCAGCACCATCACGCCCAACATCATCAGCCTTCCGCTTGATACTGACGATGAGATTCTTCAGCGACGACTTGTCTCGATTGCGACAGAAATCAAAGGCGAAAGCTCCCCGATAGCGCCACTGGTTGAGCGCCTTCAGGTATTCCCTCTCCGTTGCCCCCTCGACAGCGAGAATAACAACTGGCCGAGGGGCCTTATCGAAGGATTTCCCTCGTTTTCCCCGAGAGGAGTGCCTCGTCGGCGCCTGCTTCTTCTTACCCATGACGCCCCCTAGATCCGTGGGACGCCACCGAGGCGACCCGACATGTATATCCGTGGTAGGTCACTGCCCTTTCGAAGCACGTCGGAAGGAAAGTCAGTCAGCCGCGTCAATTCAGACCGGTGTTCGTTCTTCTCGACCAGCCAAATCTCATCGCGCCGCAGCAGGTCGGCACGCAGGAGGTGGAGCTCGTGCGTCGTAAAGATCAGCTGACGCTTCTCGCCCGGCCCCGATGAGTCAAGGAACAGCCGAAGCAGCTCCTCCGTCAGCTTAGGATGAAGAGAATCTTCGAGTTCGTCGATCAGGTAAACCCCCGAGTGCTGGCTTTTTCCCGCCCAGTACAGGATGGGCAATAGATTCAGGTAACGAATGCTCCCGTCGGATTCCTGCTCGAGAGGAAGACGAAACTCGTGAGCACCGTCCTTATGGACGGTCACGAGGCGCTCGTACACGACGTCACCATCATCACCGAGCCGAGCACGAAAAACAGCCCCGCTTTCAGCAGTAAGGTATGCTTCGGAGGTCTTGTCGGTCAGCTGATCTTCGATCTCTTCGAGAACCTTGTCTTGTGCCGGAACCTTGTCCCGAGGAACGCTCGTGTAGCAAATACCTGAAATACCGGTGTCGGCAACCGTCAACCCCTGCCCGACGGCAGCACGAAATGCATCATCGTGGGCAATCTGCTGAGGCATGAGGATGTAGCGCGCGCCTCTCCCCACAATGGTGAGGCGTTTAAACCAGTCGATGACAGAACCCAGCAGGCTGCTCTCATCATCGACCAAAGCCGCATTGAAGCAGGTCTCGAGGAACAGACGATTGGGCTGGACTGTCTTCGAGGCAGCATCGAGCGACGAATCATCTTCCAGATCACCATAAAGAGCGATGTCCTGCCCCTGGCGCACGAAGACCGCCTCCTCGTCTTCCGAACGCAGGCGGTAGAGGACTTCCTCGACGATTGCATCCGCATTGAAGGCTACCTCGTAGTAGACGATGGCCTTTCGATCCGAGGTCGCGTCCTGCACATCCAGGACGATTTCGACCCCAATGACGCTGGGCCGATCCGTCCCGAAGAGCTGATGCGGGTGATAGTGCAGGCGCTGCCCGCGCTTGCGTGGCTCGCGCAGCATGACCTGCAGGTGAGCCAGAGCATCGAGCAGGGTCGACTTTCCCGCTGCGTTTGCACCGTAGATTGCCGCAACGGGCAGGACACGGGACTTTCCGTCACGATAGAGAGTCCCACCGTAGCGACTCTCCTTCCCCGCAATCATCGTAAAATCAACCGGCTCAGAAAAGGACTTCCAGTTGTCAAGGTGCAGGACTCGCAGCATCGCACTCTCACTTTCCCACTTAGATGTAAAAATTCTACATCTTCCCAGGAATGAATTCCAGGTGCTCTACACCACCCAGCCCGTTGAACAACCGAAACACCGCGAAAAACACCACGCATAAAAGCCGCCCGGCCGCTTCCATGTGCGGCCGGGCGGCCCCCAGGCAGGATATTCGCGAAGAGTCCCTCACTCGTCAGGAAGCGTAGCCGGCCCAGCGACCCGAGGAATCGAAGGTCGAGCGACGCCCGTCGACAACCTGCGTGCCAGTCACCATGGCACCGGAGCCACCCATGTAGTACCAGGAGCTACCCAAGCGCAGCCAGCCGGTGGCCATCGCGCCGTTGGCGTCCATGTAGTACCAACTGCCATCGATCTGAACCCAGCCGGTAACCATCTGGCCGCTGGTGCCCATGTAGTACCAGCTGCCGTCGACCTGGACCCAGCCGGTGACCATCTCACCGGTCGCGCCGACCCGATACCAGCTGCCGCCGCTATTCACCCAGCCGTCGGTGACCATCGCGCCAGTCTGATCCACCCAGTACCATTGGCCGCTACTGCTGACCCACGCCGAGGCCTCGGCGATGGGCGCGTCCGCGAAGTAGTACCAGGCACCGGTTCGCCCCTGCCACCAGCCGGTTGTCGCTGCGGGGCGACCTCCCTTGAACCACCGGGCGCGCGGGGTCTGCGCGTCGTACTCGTGCCCCCACTGGGCGGTGGACACGTCATTGGAGGAGATGCCGGTCGGGTCGAAGGTCGTCATCAGGGAGGGGATGCGCGCGCTCAGCCACAGTTCCTCCATGGGGACCCAGGTCGCCGAGCCGTGGATGACGGGATCGGTGAGGTTGTCGGGACTCAGCTTTTCCGATCCGGTCTGCACGATCATGGAGGGACTCAGTGCCTCCATGAAGGGGGCGAAGTTGGAGCTGCGCTGGCCGTGGTGGCCAGCCTTAAGCAGGTCGACGTGGCCAACGGCGCTGGCAACGCGCCCCTCGAAGCCGTTGTGCGTCACCCAGTCGGCCTCGGTGTCCATCAGGTCCGAGGCCAGGAACGCGCTGTGCCCGTAGGCGCTGACCTTCGCGCCCCACCCCATGAGGTTCGCGTCCGTGGTTCCCTTCTTCTTGTAATTCTCTTCGGGGTCGAAGGGGATGATCTGGACATCCATGTCACCCAGTTGCACGTGCGTGTTATAGCCGTCGGCGTGCTGGATGAGCTGCGCTCCGTAGGTATTGTGCGCCCACTTCGCGGCGTTGATCATGTTGTCGTAGATCCACTGGTTATCCCACAGCCCGTTCGGGTTCGTGATCCACTTGTCGGAGTATTCGGGGCTGAGGATCACCTTGGGGTGGAACTTTTTGATGATGTCGTCGGCGTTGTCGATGTGGTCGGAGTGAGCGTGCGTGCCCAGGTAGAACGCCAGGTTTGAGGAGGTGACGCCGTGGTCCGCCATATATCCGAGGACCCAGTCGGTGTCACCCTGCTCAGCCGGGGTAATTCCGAGGCGCTTCGGGTAGCGCGGGTCGGATCCATTGGGGGCACCAACGCCTTCGCCGCCGTCGATCATGCCGAAGACGCCGCGCGATTCAAGGAGGATCGCGTCAGCCGTGCCCGTCGTGGTAATGAAGTGGATGCGGGTGGGGCCGTCGCTGCCGGGGTAGCTGAGGATCGTGGCACTGACCTGGGTTTCGGATTTTGTGCCCTGAGAGTCGCTGGGGGCCGCGAACGAGGCCGGGGCGAGGCTTGTTGCAACAAGTCCTGACAGGGCGGTCATGCCGATAAAACGCTGCAATTTGCGGTGATAAATGTTCACGCGCACACCTTGAAGACGTGTTTAGACCAAAAGTTGACCACCTCAATCTACACCCGTTGGTACATTACTGACAAATCATTGGTTGCATGACAGCGCTGCCCGACCGCTTCCAGGTGCGGACGGGCAGCGCTCAGTCAGTGTGCTTGCGATGAGTTTTCGGCAGAATTACGAGGCGTAACCGGCCCAGCGGCCCGAGGAATCGAAGGTCGAGCGACGCCCGTCTACAACCTGCGTGCCAGTCACCATGGCGCCAGTTGCGTCCATGTAGTACCAGCCGCCGCTTTCGTTGACCCAGCCGGTGCTCATCGCACCATTTCCACCCATGTAGTACCAGTTACGTCCGGAGTTCAACCAGCCGGTGTGCATGACGCCTGAGGCGGAGGAGAAGTACCAGGAGGAGCCATCCTGGAACCATCCGGTGGTCATTGCGCCGCTACCGGAGAGGTAGTACCAGTCTCCGCCGCTACGCAGCCACCCCGTTACCATAGCTCCACTGCCTGACAGGTAGTACCAGGCCCCGTCACTGTGCAGCCACCCGGTGGACATGGCTCCGGAGGATCCAAGGTAGTACCAGCGATCATCGATGCGAACCCAGCCCGTGCGCATCGCGCCCGTGTGCAGATCCATGTAATACCAGGTGCCGTGATCGAGCAGCCATCCGGTGGTCATTCGTCCGTTGCTCAGGTAGTACCAGGAGCCGGATTTCCACATCCAGCCGCTTCCGGCGAGATGACCGGACGCCTCAATGTAGTACCAGTCAGTTCCGTCATGAATCCACTCGGAGCTTGCCATCGCGCCGGTGGCACCCATCCAGTACCAGGAACCACGGTCGTACACCCACGCCGAAGCTTCGGCGGAGGGTTTGCCTGCGAAGTAGTACCAGTATCCGGAGCGCCCTTGCCACCATCCGGTCGTCGCCGAGGGGCGCGCCCCCTTGAACCACCAAGCACGCGGAGTGACCCCGCCATATTCATGCCCCCAGGACGCGGCAGAGAGGTCGTTGTAGGAAATTCCGGAGGAGGTGAAGGTGGCGACGATAGCGGGGATAGAACCCGCCGACCACAGATCCAGGGTCGGCGCCCACGACGCATCTCCATGAATAACACTGTCCGTGAGACTGTCGGGAGTGAACCACTTGGGACCCGTCTGGACGATCATGGAGGGGCTGAGCGCCTCCATGAATGGCGGGAAGTTCGAGCTCGCCATTCCATGGTGCCCGGCTTTCAGCAGGTCAACGTGCCCTACGATGGGGGCGATGCGGTCCTCGTAGCCGCCGCGAGCCTCGAGGTCCGCAGCCAGGTACGCGGAGTGACCGAACGCGGTCACCTTCGCGGTGTAGGCGATCAGATTTGCGTCGCGGACGCCGACTTTCTTGTAGTTTTCGTCCGGGTCCACGGGGATCAGTTGGACATCCATGTCGCCCAGCTGGATGTGTGTGTTGTCGTCGTTGACGTGCTGAATGATGGTTGCACCGTACGCGGATGCGGCCCACCGCGCGGCGGTCATCATGTTGTCGTAGCACCACTGGTTGTCCCACAGACGCGACTTGTCGGTGATCCAGTCATCGGAGTATTCGGGGGTGAGGATCGCCTGGGGATGAAACGCGTAGATGATGTCGTCTGCGTTGTCGATATGGTCGGAGTGCGCGTGCGTGCCCAGGTAGAACGCCAGGTTTGATGAGGTGACGCCGTTGCGCCTCAGATAGCCGAGGACCCAGTCGGTGTCGCCCTTGGCCGCGCCTTCGATTCCGTCCCGCCACGGGTAGCGCGGGTCGGAGCCGTCGGGTGCGCCGACGCCTTCGCCGCCGTCGATCATGGCGAAGACGCCGCGCGATTCGAGGAGGATCGCATCCGCTGCCCCCGCCGTTGAGAGGATATGAATGCGTGTCGGCCCGCTCGTGCCGGGGAACGTCAGGACCTGGGCGCTTCCCCCTTCCTCCGCCCTCTCCTCGGACGAGGCCGTGGCCTCCTCAGCAGTATCGGCGTCGCGAGCACTCGCCTGGTCTACGGCAGCAGAGCCGCTCTGGGCTTCCTCCTCGGATCTTGACACCTGCGAGTCGGTAATGCCGGAATCGCTCTGCGCACCCTGCTCGTCGACAGGGGCCGCGAGGGCGGCCGGGGCAAGACAAGTGGCAACAATTTCTGACACTATGGTCAGTCCGAGTCGCTGCCACAGATGACCGTGGCGAAGATTCATGAGCGCACCTGGATGGGATGAGAGACCTTGACACTTACTCTCTAAACCTATACCCACTCAGGCATTACTGACAAATCATCAGCCGAGGCGAGACTCCCACCAAGCCAGGTCCTCGGGCGTATCGACATCCCGGCAGACGTCGGCGCTCACATCCACCCGCTCGAGTGCCAGGGCGCGCAAAACCCGGCGCACCCCCATACCGCGCACGCTCCCATGACGCGCCACGGCCTCATCGATAGCGCGGCGCAGCGCCCCGGCACGGTAGACACCCATGAGGTACTGGTCGAACGGCTCAGGGTCGCCGCCGCGCAGGATGCGCCCGTCGCACGCGATACCCAGGGGTTCGGCCAGGAGGCAGCGCAGAACGTCCGAAATGCCGGGGCAGTCCACGGACACGACGATCACCCAGCAATCCGCCCCCACGGACAGCGCCGCTAGGCCCGCGTCGATCCCCGCCAGAGGACCACCGCCCGGCGGATCCTCAAGGGCGCGCGTCACACCAGAGGGGACGCGCACAGAAGGCGGAACGATAGCAACGACGCCAGCGCCAGTAACTTCACCCAGAGCACAACACACGCGGTCGACGAGTCGCACCCCACCGAACACAAGGTCCGGCTTCGAGACGCCTCCCAGGCGCTCACCGCCCCCACCGCCAACAACCATCGCCGCCAGACGCGCGCACGGCACGCTCACGCCACACGATGAACCTACGCCACTCACTCCCACGGCGCGAAGGTCAGCACGTCCGTGCGCTGCGTCGTCGCGTCGACCATCAGGACGCGACCAATGAGAGGCTCACCGAAGCCCACCAGCATCTTGATGGCCTCGGTCGCCATGGCAGTGCCCGCCTGGCCGACGACCGGCCCCAAAACACCCACCTGAGTCGAGGCCGGAGTCGTTCCCGGGGCAGGCTGCACCGGGTGCAGACTCCGCAGCGTCAGGGACGGCACGGGAGCAGGAGCCGCGGACCAGAAGACGCTAACCTGATAGGCCATGCGCACGACCGTCCCCCACACGAGGGGCACGCCCGAATCCGCGCAGTAGTCCGCCACCAGATACTTCGCGTCGAAATTATCCGTGCACTCCACGATCAAGTCCCACTCGTGGCCATGCTCGTCCAGCCACTGACGCGTCACATGCCCAAAGCGCTCGAATTGAACCGACGAGTTGAGTCCACTGAGATGACGCACGGCTGAATTCGGCTTCGGAACCCCCACGTCACCCTCACCATGCAACAGCTGACGCTGCAGGTTCGACACCTCAACGACGTCGGAGTCACAGATGCCAATCGTACCGACGCCCGCCGCCGTCAGGTACAGCAGGACGGGCGAACCCAGGCCTCCCGCACCCACGACAAGCACACGAGAAGCAGCCAAGCGCGCCTGGCCCGCCTCGCCGATACCTGATACCAGCCAATTACGCCGGAAACGTTCCAGCGCCGGATCCCCAGCCTCGTACCTCACAGGCGCACAGTGCAGCGGAACCGCGACAGAACGCCCCGAGACCGCAGCATCACGCGCGTACGGATCACCGATCGTCATCGCTTACAAACCCGACCAATTATGAGAACCGTCACTGAGTTCCTGCTTCTTCCAGATCGGCAACTTCGCCTTGACATCCTCGACAATGCCCTCCACCGCTCGGAAGGCCTGCGCGCGGTGCTCGGCGGCCACCGCCACGACCATCGCATCCTCGCCAATTTCGAGGTGACCGACACGGTGCCACGCAACAATGCGATGCACCCCGGGGCGATCCGCGAACTCGGAGACAATCTCGCGCAAAATCTGAGGCGACGACGGATGCGACGAATACTCGATCGCTTCCACGCTCTCTCCCCCGTCGTGGTTGCGCACGACGCCGATAAAAGACGCCACCGCGCCGCACGTGTCGCGGCGCGCGCTATTGATCAGTGAACTCGAGTCGAGAGGGTCATCAGTAATACCTGTTGCAATCTCTGCTGACATGAGATCCTCCAAAAACGGGAGATAATTACTTTTATTTTACACGGGATCGGCCAGGACTTTATAAAACTCCTGGCCGATCCACACAAATGACTCGAAACTCTCACCCACCGGCAAAAGGCGGCAGCACGTCGACGCGCACTCCGGGCATGAGTTCGGTATCCAAACGAGCCGAACGCTCGTTCACCAGGAAGCTCGACACATCGAGGATGCGGCCCAGAGCCGGGTTCTCCTCGCCGAGGTGCGCAATCAGCTCACCGAGCGTCGCAGGCGTCTCTGTGGCGGGAAGCTCGCACATATAGCCGCCAGCGGCCTCCGCCGCGCCACCGAAGAAGTGCACGGTCGTCGACAGCGGTTTCGGATTCGGCTCGTTGACCGGACGGAGATACACCGTCAGACGCAGCGGGTTCATCGGGTCAACCTCCACCGACCAGCTCGCCACGCCCGTCGCCGTGCGCTCAAAAATGCGCTCGACGATGCCACGGCGCAGCTCGAGGGCCAGGTCATCGGGGGCACCGGGTTCCGTGAACGGGCAGGCCGTCAACACGACCGCCATTGGATCGCTCTCGTGCGGCACCGACGCAAAACCCATCGCGTTCATGAACAGACGCACCTTACCCAGGTGTCCCGCGATGTTGAAGCTGTCGCGCGCGACGCGGCGGGTAGCATGGCTATGATCCGGCACCGACATGGTCTCCAGTGCGGCGTCCGCCCAGCGCGCGCCGATTTCGCGCACCGAAGCCGCCGGATCCACAGCGTCCGCGCGCAACCACGCCAGCAGCGATGAAGTCAGCTGGTGGAGCATCTGCGCCGCAAACGACGGGTCGGCGGGGGTCGTCGTCGAATAGCCGAGCGCCGGACGACCGCGCCCCGACGAGGGAAGCTGCCGCTTCTCCACAAGGCCCACGCCAAACAGGCCCTCCAGGGTTTCGCGCACACTCGACACGTGCAGGCCGGCCTCCTGAGCTAGCTCGGCGACAGTCACGGGTGCCGCGTGCTGCGAAATGCGCTCCAACAGCGCGTGCTGGGCGGGCGTCAGGGCAGCCATCGCCTCAAGCGTTTCTGCCAGCGTCCGAGAATGGGAGGTGTCAGTCATGCCTATCCTCTCTCCCTTTTAATCAGCGGAAATCCGCTCTGCGTGAATCTCCGTACGGCATTAGCGGCATTACATTACTTACAAACTGGAAGTAATTTTACCCAGCTTGTCGCCGTATCCGCACGGTCAATTCCAATGAACGGGACCATTTGAAGGGTTCCTTGCACACAATTGGCTCGCGGGCACCGACACCCGCGATATACAGCGCGGGGCGAGCCATCGCCCGCCCCACGCTACCGCCTGACCCGCCGCGGCCTCGTCATTCGAGGCCACGGTAGGAAAGCGCGAACTCAGTCCGACATACCGCCACGCGTGATCGCGTGCGTGGGGCGAGCCATCGCCCGCCCCACGCTACCGCCTGACCCGCCGCGGCCTCGTCATTCGAGGCCACGGTAGGAAAGCGCGAACTCAGTCCGACATACCGCCACGCGTGATCGCGTGCGTGCGGCGTTCGTCACGCGACCGGTAGACCACCGGGGGACGCGCCACGTAGCCGACCGGCACACTCACCGCGTGCACGAGGCGGGTGAACGGCCACACGCAGAACAGCAGCAGGCCGGCGACGATGTGCAGCTTGAAGCTCAGGGGCACGTCAACCATCAGGTGCGCCTGCGGGTGGAGGTAGAAGATCGAGCGGAACCAGACGGAGATCGTCTCGCGGTAGTCATAGCCCTCGTGCCCGCCGAGCACCTGGTTCAGCAGCGTCGCCGCGCCGCCCAGGAGCACCGGGATACAGAGCATGACATAGGTGACGATGTCCATGCGGGTCGTCGCCACGCGCACCGACTTGTACACCACTCGACGGTAGATCAGCATCGCGAGGCCGAGGATCGTCATGATTCCGGCGATCGTGCCGGGGATGGTGGCCATCAGGTGGTAAACGTGCTGGGGTACGCCTGCTGCCTCGGTCCAGGTCTTCGGGACCACGAGGCCGAGGATGTGGCCCATGAACACGAAGAGAACACCGAAGTGGAACAGCGGCGATGCCCAGCGCAGAATGGTCGGCTCATTCCACTGCGAGGAACGAGATGTCCAGCCGTACTGGTCGGTCTTGTAGCGCCACGCGAGACCCACGATGAGGATCGCGAAGGACACGTAGGGCAGGACCACCCACAGGGCAATGTCCAGGAAGGACAGCGACTGCGTCTCGGGTGCGGACGCGGCATGCAAAAGTGCGGATTCCATGAACGTTACCGTCCCATCGTTGTTTCGGAAGTCGGGGAGGGCGTGGCAGACAGATCGCCCACGCCCACCAGCTCGGTGGGCGGCCCCTGGCTAATGAGCTTACGGAAGCCCTCAATGGTCTTTTCGTCCGGCTCGGGCAGCGTCGCGACCAGCGCATCCAGCAGCGGCGCGTACGGGGAGTCCGCGGCGCGCAGCGCCGTGCGGATCACCTCGATGCCCTCGCGGTTCGAGCGCAGCAGGCCCTCGGCCGTACCCGTCTCGTCGAAGGCCGCGAACTCCAGGACCACGGGCAGGTGATCGGGCAGCTCCTCGCGGTCCATCTCGAAGCCGGCTCGGCGCAGGACCTCCTTAAACGCGAGAATTGCCTGGCCGCGTCCGCGGGTGTCGCCGTGCGTGTAGTACGTCAGGCCGAGCGCGCAGCGGCGGCGCTGGTCGAATGTCTCGACGTAGGTGGTCTGCATGGTACGCAGGCCCGCGGCGCGCGCGTAGCTCACGAACGAGGCCAGGGCCGACGAGGCCGGCTCCGGCAGGTCCGCCAGAGCCTCCTCGACGGCGTTCAGCTTGGTTTCGAAGTCATCCCCCGGGTAGTCCAGGAGGACCGAGACCGCCATGCGCACGCCGCGCGCGTCCTGCGGATCCATCTCCGTGTCCGGAGCGGCCGTAGGAATGCGCGGAATGCCGACGAAAGTACTCATCGAACGACCTCAAGGGGGAGCATCTGGCGTCCCTCCGGCGACGAGCCACCCATCGGGCGATTCGACGTGGCGGGGGCCAGGCCGTGGAAGGCCTCGACGTCGTAGGACACCGGGCAGCCCTCAAGCTCCTTGATGCCGCGCGGCATCTCGGGGTGGGCGGTCGGGATGACGAAGCGGTCGTCGTACTTGGCGATCGACAGCAGTCGGTACATCTCCTTGACCTTCTCAGGGGTCATGCCCACGGAGGCCGGGATCTCCTCGTTCGTCGGGTTGTCGACGAAGACGTCGCGCATGTAGGAACGCATCGCGGCGAGGCGACGCAGCGCCAGCTCCACGGGAGCCGTATCTCCGGCCGTGAACAGGCCGGCCAGGTACTCCAGCGGGATGCGCATCTGCGAGATGGCGGACAGCAGGACCTTGTGGTCCTCGCCGTCACTGCCGGACGCGGTCACCTGGTCGACGACCGGAGAGAGCGGCGGCACGTACCAGACCATCGGCAGGGTGCGGAACTCGGGGTGCAGCGGCAGGGCGACCTCGTACTCGGTGATGAGCTTCCAGATCGGGGACTGCTGGGCGGCCTTAATCCACGAGTGGGGAACGCCGTTGGCCTGGGCCTGGGCGACCACCTGCGGGTCGTTCGGGTCGAGCAGGATCTCGCGCTGGGCGCGGTACAGGTCACGCTCGTCCTCCTGGGACGCGGCCCAGGTGACGCGGTCCGCGTCGTAGAGCAGCACGCCCATGTAGCGCAGGCGGCCCACGCAGGTCTCCGAGCAGATGGTCGGCTGACCGACCTCGAGGCGCGGGTAGCACAGCGTGCACTTCTCGGCCTTGCCCGTGTTGTGGTTGAAGTAGACCTTCTTGTAGGGGCAGGCCGACACGCACATACGCCAGCCGCGGCACTGATCCTGGTCGACCAGGACGATGCCGTCCTCGGTGCGCTTATACATCGCGCCCGAGGGGCACGCCGACACGCAGGTCGGGTTCAGGCAGTGCTCGCAGATGCGAGGCAGGTAGAACATGTACGCGTCCTCGATGGTCTTCGCGACCTGGAGGTTCATCTGGTGCAGGACCGGGTCCTGATCCAGGGTCTCCATGGAGCCGCCGAGGTCATCGTCCCAGTTCGGGCCCCACTCGGGCTTGTCGATGTGCTCGCCCGTGATTGCGGACTTCGCGCGGGCCGTCGGGATCGCGCGGGAGTTCGCGGGCGCCTGGAGCAGCTTGTCGTACTCGTACGTCCACGGCTCGTAGTAGTCCTTCATGGTCGGCTGCGTCGGGTTCGCGAAGATCTTCGCGAGCGAGGCGACGCGTCCACCCTGACGGGGAACGAGGCGGCCCGTGGCGGTACGCTTCCAGCCGCCCTTCCACTTCTTCTGGTCCTCCCAGCCGCGGGGGTAGCCCACGCCGGGACGGGTTTCGACGTTGTTGAACCAGATGTACTCGGTGCCCTCACGGTTCGTCCACACCTGCTTACAGGTGACGGAACAGGTGTGGCAGCCGATGCACTTGTCGAGGTTCATCACCATCGCGATCTGAGCCATGACCTTCATCAGAACTGCACCTCCTGGGAGCGGCGGCGGATAACCGTGACTTCGTCGCGGTTATTGCCGGTGGGACCGTAGTAGTTGAACGCGTAGGCGAACTGCGCGTATCCGCCGGCCAGGTGGGTCGGCTTAATAAAGATTCGTGTCAGCGAGTTGTGCGTACCGCCGCGCTTGCCGGATTCCTCGTTCAGCGGGGTGTTGATCTGGCGATCCTGGGCGTGGTGCATGAACACCGTGCCCTCCGGGATGCGGTGGGAGACAACAGCGCGAGCCGACACGGTACCGTTACGGTTCTTCGCCTCGATCCACTCGTTGTCGCGCACGCCGATCTTCTCAGCGTCCTGCGGACTCATCCACACCGTCTGGCCACCACGACCCAGCGTCAGCATGTACGGGTTGTCGTAGTACTGGGAGTGGATGGCCCACTTGTTGTGGATCGTCAGGTAGCGCACCGCGACCTCGGCCTGGCCCGGCTGACCGGGACGGTGGTCGCCGACGGGGCGCTCACCGTAGATGTGCGCCAGGTCGAGCGGCGGACGGAAGATCGGCAGGGACTCGCCCATGTCCATCATCCAGTCGTGGTCGACGTAGAACTGCGGGCGACCCGTGAGCGTGTGCCACGGCTTGCGGCACTCGACGTTCTGCACGAAGGCGCTGTAGCGGCGGCCGCCGTGCTCGGAACCCGACCACTCGGGGCTGGTGATGACGCTGCGCGGCTGCAGGACGGTGTCCTGGTAGGTGATCTTCTTTTCCTCGTCACCCTCAGCCAGGAATGCCATGGGGTTACCGACGCGCTTTTCGAGCGTGCGGAAGCCCTGAACGGCCAGGGAGCCGTTCGTGGTGCCCGAGAAACGCATCGCCATGTTCGCCGCCTTGATTGCGGTGTCACACAGGGGCGCACCCTCTCCGGCGTTGCCGTCCATGGGGGCGCGGCCGTTGAGGTCGCCGAGTTCCTCGAAAGCCTCCTGGACGTTGAACGCAACGCCCTTGGCAGCCAGGCCAGCCTTTTCCAGGAGCGGGCCCATGCGGTCGAACTTGTAGCCGACCTGCGTGTAGTCACGCTCGATCGGAACCAGCTTCGGCATAGTCTTGCCGGGCGTCCACGTCTGCTCGGGAACGACGCCGCTCGCCATGGTCATGGCGTCCGGGGAGTCGTGACCCAGCGGGACCGCGACGACGTCCGTCTGCGTCCCCAGGTGGTCGGCGGCCAGGCGTCCCACGAGGTGTGCCAGCGTCTGGAACACCTCGAAGTCGGTGCGCGCCTCCCACGGCGGGTTCACGGCCTCGTCGAAGCAGTGCATGAAGGGGTGCATGTCCGTGGAGGACAGGTCGTGCTTCTCGTACCACGTGGCGGCGGGCAGCACGACGTCGGAGTGCAGCGTCGTCGACGTGTTACGGAAGTCCGCGACCCACATGAGGTCGAGCTTGCCGGGGTGCGCGTCGCGCCAGTTGACGGTCGCGGGACGGGAACCCTCGGGCAGCTCTTCCGCGTTGACCTCGTTGCCGGTACCCAGCATGTGGCGCAGGAAGAACTCGGTGCCCTTCGCGGACGAACCAAGCAGGTTCGTACGCCAGTTCGCGAGGATCTTCGGGACGTTGTGGTGAGCGTCCGGGTCCTCGATCGCGAACTGCAGGCGGCCCTCCCGCAGCTCCCGGGACACGTACTGCGCCGGGGCAATGCCCGCCTCGGCGGCCTCGCGACCCAGCTGGGTCGAACCCTTGGAGAACGTCGGGTAGCAGGGCATCCAGCCGCGCTGGACGGACTCGACGAGCGTATCGACCAGCTGCTTGCCGTCCAGGTGCGAGGACTTGATCGGGTTCGCCATGGCCGAAGCCGGGGCACCGTCGTAGCGCCACTGGTCGGTGGTCATGTAGTACCAGCCGGTGGAGATCATCTGGCGCGGCGGGCGCGCCCAGTCCAGGGCGAAGGTGAAGGAACCCCAGCCCATGATCGGGCGGACCTTCTCCTGACCCACGTAGTGGGCCCAGCCGCCACCGTTGCGGCCCTGGGTGCCACACATTTCCGTGAGCGCCAGGAACGTCCGGTACATCTGGTCGGAGTGGTAGTAGTGGTTCGTGCCGGCACCCATGAGGATCATGGAACGGCCCTGCGTCTCGACCGCGTTCTGCGCGAACTCGCGACCGATCTTGATGGCTGCTCCGGCGGGAACCGACGTGAACTCCTCCTGCCACGCGGGGGTGCCCGGCGTGGAGGCGTCCATGTAGTCGGTGGGCCACTGGCCCGGCAGACCCTCGCGCTCAACCGCGTAGTGAGCCAGCATGATGTCGTACACGGTCGTCACGAGGCGACCGTTGACGCGGCGCGCGGGGACGCCACGCAGGACGTAGCCGCCGCCGACCGAAGCCTGACCGTCGGCTGCCGGCAGGTCGAAGCGCGGCAGGGCGATCTCGACAGGCTCCCACTCGTTCGTGTCCATGATGGACAGGACCGGCTCGACGCCATCGAGGTTGAGGTTCCAGTGGCCGGCACCCTCCTCGCCGAAGCGATCAGCGAGCGTGCCGCCCGGGTCCTTGACCGTGCCGTCGGACTCGATGACGAGGGGACGGAACTCGTTGTTCTCGGTGCGCTCGGTCGTGCCTGCGGGCATCTTCGCGGCCGTGAGGAACTTGCCGGGGACCAGCGTCGTCGCCTCGATGCCCTCGTGGGCGCCCTCGCCGACCTCGCCGATCTCCACGAGGAACGGGCCGTCAGTGTAGCGCGTCATGTAATCGAGGAACATGGGTTCGCGCTTGCCGACGTGGAATTCCTTGAGGATGACGTGACCCATGGCCTGCGCCAGGGCACCGTCCGTGCCGGGCTGGACGCGCAACCAGTCGTCCGCAAACTTCGTGTTGTCCGCGAAGTCCGGGGACACGACGACGACCTTCTGGCCGTGGTAGCGGGCCTCGGCCATGAAGTGCGCGTCGGGGGTACGGGTCAGCGGCAGGTTCGTGCCCCACATGATGAGGTACTGAGAGTTGAACCAGTCGCCGGCCTCGGGCACGTCGGTCTGGTCACCGAACACCTGAGGCGAGGCCGGGGGCAGGTCCGCGTACCAGTCGTAGAAGGACAGCATGGTCGCGCCGATGAGTTCGTGGAAGCGGGCACCCGCGCCGTAGGAGATCATCGACATGGCGGGGATGACCGAGAAGCCGGCGATGCGGTCGGGACCGTACTGCTTGATCGTGTGCACGTAGGCGGCGGCGACGATCTCCATCGCCTCTTCCCAGGACACGCGGACCATGCCGCCGCGACCGCGCTGCGACTTGTAGGCGCGAGCCTTCTCCGGGTCCTCAACGACCGCGGCCCACGCGTCGACGGGATCCCCGAGGCGCTTCTTGGCCTCGCGGAACATGTCGAGGAGGACGCCGCGCACGTAGGGGTACTTGATGCGGGTCGGCGAGTACTCGTACCACGAGAACGCCGCGCCACGCGGGCAGCCGCGAGGCTCGTACTCGGGCATGTCAGCGCCGGTCGACGGATAGTCAGTCTGCTGGGTTTCCCAGGTGATGACGCCGTCCTTGACGTAGATCTTCCACGAGCAGGAGCCCGTGCAGTTCACGCCGTGGGTGGAGCGCACGATCTTGTCGTAGCTCCAGCGGTCGCGGTAGAAGGAGTCGCCGTCGCGGCCGCCCTCGAGGAAGAGCTGGCGCGCGTCGGCGGACGCCTTGCCGCGACGCAGCCACGAGCCGAGCGCAAACAGGGTCGCGCCGGTCGCGGGCTTGACCTCACCGCCGTAGGTCGGGAAGGTCATATCGGAATCGAGATTCGTCATGGGGTGCTCCTAAGAGTCGAGTGACGAGGCAGTGGCAGGTCCGGTCGGCACCGCGCAGTGCCGGGTGGATCAGCCGGGGAACGGGGCGTTCTTGCGCGCGTACATGACCCAGCACAGGACCGAGCACAGGGCGCAGAAGATGGCGCATCCGAGGAAGAAGGCCCAGGCGCCGCCGGTGCCGACCGCGGAGAGGGCGACGCCGACCAGGAAGGGGCCGAGGGATGCGATGGCGGAGGTGAAGCCGATGGCACCACCAGCCTGGCGGGCCGGCATGATCATCGGCATCTGCTTGAAGGTACCGGCGTTACCGAAGCCGGAGAACAGGAACATGGTGAGCATGAGCGCCATGAAGATGTAGAAGTCGGTCCAACCGGTGGGGTTGTAGAGGACCCAGGCGATACCGGCCAGGGTGATGGCCATGCCGACGCCGGAGATGAAGGTCCAGATGGCGCCGCCCATGCGGTCGCAGAAGATGCCCCAGGACATGCGGATGAGCGAGCCGATGAGGGGGCCAAGGAAGGCGAAGGTCGCGCCCAGGACCGGCAGAGCGAGGGAGGACTCGCGGCCGAACTGGTTGTTGATGAGCAAGCCGAAGACGGCGGAGAAGCCAGAGAACAGGCCGAAGGTCATGACGTAGAGGATGGTCATGTACCAGGTGTTGGGGTTGGAGAAGATGTCCAGCTGCTGCTTGATGTTGGCCTTGACGGGCACGTCGCGCAGCCAGATGAAGGCGAGGATCGCGGCGACGAGGCACCACGGAATGAAGAAGACCGCAGCGTTGTAGACCCAGATGTGCTCACCGGCGTGGTCGCCGGACACCTGCTGCTGCGGGGCCAGCCAGGTCATGCCGAAGAGTCCGAAGCCCATGAGGATGGGGCCGACCAGCTGAATAATGGACATGCCGAGGTTGCCGATGCCGCCCTGCAGGCCGAGCGCCGTGCCGGACAGACGCTTGGGGAAGAAGTAGCCGGTGGAGGGCATGTAGCCGGAGAATGCACCGCCGCCGACGCCACACATGAAGGCCAGGGTCAGCAGAACCCAGTAGGGGGTCGTGTTGTCCTGGACGACGTAGAACCAACCGGCCATAGGCAGGATGCACAGCAGGGAGGTGATGCCCACGAGCTTGCGGGTGCCGATGAGCGGGGGCAGGAACATGTAGATGAGGCGCAGGATGCCGGCCGCGAGGCCGGGCAGAGCGGTGAGCCAGTACAGCTGCGACTTGTCCAGATTGAAGCCGAGGAGCGTCAGCTTCGGCGCGATGGCGCTGGGCAGGAACCACACGCAGAAGGCCAGGATCAGCGAGTAGGTCGTGATCCACAGCGTGCGCCACGCGAGCTTCGAGTCCCACGTGGACTCATCGTTGGGGTTCCAGTCAGTGAGCAGGTAGCGGCTCTTTTTGGCCGCAGGTTCGGTCGCGCTCATGGCTCTCCTCATCCGTGAAGGGAAATCCGGGCGCGGGCACGCCTCGGACATTATTTAACACGGAGGCTACCAAGTGAAATAACAACCATCGCATCATCGTTTTGTAACCTGCATCACCCCTGTGACAACAAGGAAAAGTAGGGTTACCGCGCGGAATCCCCGGCCTACCAAGACTCCTATCAACCACCGTTACAAAACACCGGCGTTATCAAATTAGCGGGAGGTTACCCACCAATACGGCTCATGGTGCGCGACGGGCGCGCAAAAGCATCAGTGTTGAGGCCGTGCGCGGCCGGCTTGACCCACATGGCATCGGCCCATCGCGCGGCAATCTGCGTATCGGAGCCACCCCCGCGCAGCAGATCGCGCAGCGATGTTTCCTCCGTGGAAAACAGGCAGGAACGCACCATGCCATCCGACGTCAGGCGCGTGCGATCACAGGCATTGCAGAAAGGATCAGACACGGAGGCGATGACGCCGAGCCTCTTGGTCGGATCACCGTCAACGATCCAGCGCCCAGCCGGCGAGTGCGGATCCTCGCGCTGCGCGGGATCCAACGTGTGGCGAGTCCCCATGATGTGCAGAATCTCGTCCGCCGTCAGAATGCTCTGGCGATCCCAGGTGTCCACCGGACCAATCGGCATCTGCTCGATCACACGCAGCTCGATGCCCCGATCCAGGCAGTAGTCAACCAGGTCGGGCAGGTCGGCCTCGTTCATGCCACGCAGCACGAGGGTGTTGACCTTGATCGGACTCAGGCCCGCACGCGCGGCGGCCTCGATGCCCTCCAAGACGTCACCCAAGCGATCACGCCTCGTGATCGCCGCGTAGTGCTCACGGTCCAGCGAATCCAAGGAAATATTGACGCGGTCCAGACCCGCATCCCTCAATCCCTGGGCGCGCTTAGCCAGGCCCAGCGCATTCGTCGTCAGCGCCAGGTCAGGAGCCTGCCCTTCGTCGGTCCGAAGCTGGGAACACTCCGCGATAATCCCTTCGAGGCCTCGGCGCAACAGCGGTTCGCCGCCCGTGAATCGAACCTGACGGATACCCAGCCGCTCGACACCGATGCGCACGATGCGCACAACCTCCGCGTCGGTCAGCGTTTCCTCAGTGGGCAGCCAGTCCAAACCCTCGGGGGGCATGCAGTACGAGCAGCGCAGATTACAGCGATCCGTCAAGGAAACGCGCAGGTCACGGGCCACTCGACCGAAGGTGTCGACGAGCCGCAGCGGCGCCTCACATGCGGCCGCGTGTGCCACCTGATCGGCGGATACAAACTCGACAGACATGGCGACACCCTACCGCTTTTTACCCGGTCTTCGCCCTTCGAAATAGGTCACGTCGCCCCGAAACTGCCCCCGACCTCGTCGCCTGAGAGAAAACGAACAGTGGACAGCTCATACGAAAACACCGCCGCCAGGATAGCGTGAGTGCACGAGAACCCGAGCGAGGAGCACCATGCGCGCCGTCGTCATGCACGAACCCGGCAACGTCACCGTCGAAGAGACGCCGATGCCCACCATCCTGGAACCCACGGACGCCATCATCAAGCTGGCCGCCACGTGCATCTGCGGATCAGACCTGTGGCCCTACCGCGGTGCCCAGCCCGTCCACGAGCAGTACATGGGCCACGAGTACGTCGGCACCGTCGTCGAGGTCGGATCCGCCGTCACCACCGTGCGCCCCGGCGATTTCGTCGTCGGTTCCTTCTGTATCTCCTGCGGCGAATGCCTCATCTGCCGTACCGGCTACCCCTCGCGCTGCGCGACCGCGGCCGCCCAGGGCGACGCTTTCGTTGGCATGCGCGCCGGCGGCACACAGGCCGAGTACGCCCGCATCGCCCTCGCAGACGGCACGCTCGTCAAGACACCCGGCACGCCCACGCGCGAGCAGATCCCCTCACTCCTGGCAGCTTCCGACGTGCTCGGCACCGGCTGGTTCGCCGCCGACGAGGCCGGGGCAGGTCCCGGCACAACCATCGTCGTCGTGGGTGACGGCGCAGTGGGCCTGGGCGCAATCATCGGTGCCCGCCAGCTGGGTGCCTCCCGCATCATCGCCATGTCGCGTCACGCGGACCGACAGGCACTGGCCTACGAGTTCGGCGCGACCGACATCGTGGAGGAGCGCGGCGAGGAAGGCATCGCCCGCGTGAAGGCACTGACCGGCGGCCTGGGGGCCGATGGCGTCGTGGAGGCCGTCGGCAACGAAGCATCGTTCGACCAGGCGCTGGGCTGCGTGCGCCCCGGTGGGCACCTGTCCTTCGTGGGCGTTCCCCACGGCGTCTCCCTCGACATGAGCCGCATGTTCGCCGCCGAGGTGCATATGTTCGGCGGACCCGCGCCCGTACGCAAGTACCTGCCGACCCTCATCAATCTGATCATTCGCGATGTCATTAACCCAGGTGCCGTCTTCGACATGGTCCTGCCCCTCGACCAGGCCGCCGAGGGCTACGCCGCCATGGACGAGCGCCGCGCCACGAAGGTTTTGCTGACCATCTGACGCTGCGCGCGTTACAGGCGCTGCTGGCGTGCCTAGCCTTGCTGGTGCTGCGGCCCTGATCCGCACGCAAACCCGCTATTCCGAGTCCCGGCCCCCTGATCCGCACGCAAACCCGCTATTCCGAACGTGGGCACCCCCGCCCACATGCGGATCAGGGGGTTTGCGTGCGGGACAGCGGGCTAATGGGTGGAATAGCGAGTTCCCGTACCTCAACCGCCCCAGCTCAGCCACGGCCTCGACCGCTACCAGCGACAGCCCGCCCGGCCCGCAGCGGCCCGCCAACGGCCACCCGCGCCCGTACACTGGTGTCATGCATGATCCGACGCTGTCCACGATGGAGCACCGCGACCTGATTGAGGCGCTGGCGCTCAGCCGCCTCCTGCCGCACGACACGCTGTCGGCTGAGGAGTGCCTGGGCCGTCGACTGGCCACCGACCTCCACTCGCTGATCCCCCTGCCGCCGTTCACGAACTCGGCGATGGACGGCTTCGCCCTGCGCCGCGAGGATCTGGCGGGCGAAGGCCCGTGGTCGCTGCCGGTCGTGGCTGACATCCCGGCGGGCGATACGCGCGAGCACCGCCTCGAGGCCGGTCAGGCGATGCGTATCATGACGGGCGCTCCCCTCCCCCAGGGCGCGGACACGGTCGTCAAGGTTGAGCACACGGACCACGCGGCCGGGGTTGCTCAGGCCCCCGCTTCCGTGGAGATTCGTGTCGCCCCGAAGCTGGGCGCGAACGTACGCGTCAAGGGTGAGGCCCTCGAAGCGGGTTCCCCGGTCCTCGAGGCGGGCTGCCTCCTGGATGGGACTGCGCTGGCGGCCGCGATTTCGGTGGGCCACGGGACCCTCGCGGTCCTGCCGCGCCCTCGCGTCCTCGTGGTGACGACGGGAACGGAACTCAGGCGCGCGGGCGAGGCACTGGAACGCGGCCAGATCCCCGACTCGAACGGCATCCTGCTGCGCGGCCTGGTGGAGGACGCGGGCGGGCGGGTTGTCGCCAACCTGCGCACGGGTGACACGCCGGAGGAGCTGCGCCGCGCCCTCGACGAGGCGCCCGACGCTGACCTGGTGATCACCGCGGGCGGTATTTCGGCGGGTGCCTACGAGGTGGTACGCCTGACGCTGGGCACGGACGCGGGCTTCCATCATGTCGCCCAGCAGCCGGGCGGCCCGCAGGGCGTGGGGGCGACGCCGGTGGGCACACGCGGCCGCGAGACTCCGGTCATTTGTCTGCCTGGCAATCCGGTGTCGGTGTTCACGACGTTCCACATGTATGTGGCGGGTGCGCTGGCGGTCATGTCGGGCCTCGTGCGCCCCGAGCGCGGCGCGACCGTCCCCTCCGCCGTCGTGGCCCGCGCGCGCGTGGGGTGGGAGTCGCCGGAGGGCAAGACTCAGTTCATCCCGGTTCGTTTCGTCGACGAGGCTGGGACCTGTTCCGGGGACGAGGCCGGGGTCCGTTGGGTGGAGCCCGTGCACCCCCTGGGATCGAAGTCGCACCTGGTGGCGTCCCTGGCGCACGCGCAGGGTATTGGCGTGGTGGCCCCGGAGTTCGGCGAGGTCGTGGCTGGCCAGGAGCTGGCCGTCGTCGCGCTGGTGGGTTGACGCGGCAGGCGACGAAGGGGCTACAGTCCCACAACGTGCGTGCTCCGATTGCCCCGCAATCGACGACGCACAACCCGCAATCTACATCTGGCAGTTGTCGCCATCGTGAAAGGAAACCTGTGAAGTTTACGCATTTGAACGACGAGGGTGCCGCCTACATGGTGGACGTGACCGCGAAGAGTCCAACGGTGCGCCAGGCGAGCGCCGTGTGCCGCGTGGATTGTTCCCCCGAGGTCATGCAGGCGCTGCGCGACGGTACTGTCCCGAAGGGTGACGTGCTGGCGGTGGCTCGTGTGGCCGGTATTTCCGCGGCGAAGCGCGTCCCGGAGCTGCTGCCCCTCGCGCACACGATTGGCGTGCACGGCTGCGCGGTGGACCTGAGCTTGGAGGACGATCACGTGGCGATCCGCGCGACCGTGCGTACGGCTGATCGAACGGGCGTGGAGATGGAGGCGTTGACCTCAGTGACGGTCGCGGCTCTCGCGATCGTGGACATGGTCAAGGGCGTGGATCGCTCCGCCCGCATCGCCGAGGCAAAGATCGTCGCGAAGTCGGGTGGCCGCAGCGGCGACTGGGTACGCCCGGAGGACTGATCGCTGGATTCTCACCGACGAGGCGTGGGCCGCCCGGGGCGTTCGCGCTCGCCGGGCGGTCGCCTCGTACGAGGGGCGTGCGGTTACGATCCCGCGCGGGCGCGGGTTCACGCACGCGCGAATTCCCCGCACGCGAAGAAGTACGTGGAAGGGGTGCGCTCACGCGCGCGGGTGGTCTCCGCCGGCGAGCTGGTCGATGATGTGGGCGACGAGCGGCCCGATGACAGCAACGGCATCGGTGACGCCGCCGCGGGAGCCGGGGGCGTTGACGACGAGCGCGCCCTCGTCAGATCGCGCCGTGACGCCGACGAGGCCTCGTGACAGGGCGGCTGAGGCGACGTTTTCTTCGCCGCGGCGTCGGATAGCGTCGGCGAGGCCGTCGATGCGGGTGGCCAGGAGAGGCTCGGTGGCCTCGGGGGTGACGTCGCGAGGAGAGAGGCCGGTGCCGCCGGTCGTGAATACGAGGCGTGCGCCGGATGCGGCTGCGGACGTGATCGCGGCGCGGATGGCCTCGGCCTCGTCGGGGATGACGGTGACGGAGGCTTCCACGCCGTGCTCCGCGAGAAGGCGTGCGGCGAGGGGGCCGGAGAGGTCTTCAGCGGTGCCCGCGTGGCACCGGTCGGAGACAGTGATGACGCGCGCGGGGATCATGTCAGTGTCGGGCACTGCCGTCGCGGCGTGAGGAGCGGCGCGCGCGGATCCCGGAGATGACGGCGTCAACGTCGCTGAATTGGCGCGACGCGAGCTCGTAGTCGACGCGGCGTGCCTCTGGTTCGAAGGCCTGTGGCAGGGGGCGCTGCGTGCGCGTGGCGCTGCGCTGCTGGGCGCGCTGGGGGAACTGCGGCGGCGCGGGCGGCATGGATTCGGCGACGACCTCGACGACCGGGGATGGGGGTTCGGGCAGGGCCGCGGCGTCGGGTCGCTTGGGCTGGGCGGGCGTGTAGGTCCCGGAGGGCGCGACCGCGGTAGGGCGCACGTGCACGGGGCGGATCTTGGGCACGGACTTGGTGATGGGGCCGCGCGTGGCCTGGGGTGCCACGGCGGGCATGACGGGGGCGGCGCTGCGGTAGGGCGGCTGCGTCGTGGCGGCGGCAGAGGCGGCTGCGGCGGCGCTGCGGTAGGGCGGCTGCGTCGTGGCGGCGGCAGCGGAGGCTGCGACTGCGGCTGCTGCGGCTGCTGCTGCAGCGGAGGCCGCGGCTGCGGCGGCTGCCTCGCCTGCGGCGATGTCGGCAGGAGTGTCGCCGTTGCCGGAGACGCGCTCGGAGAAGGGGCGACCGGCGCGGCGCGGGAACGGTGAAGCCGCGACTGCACGGCGGCCGGTGGCCGCGGGGGAAAGGACGGCGACGGGCGCGCTCGGGTAGACCGTGGCCTGCTTGTCGGAGTTCTTCGGGGACGAGGCCGGGGCGGGCTCGTTGGCGCGCGTGTCCCTGGCGCGGACCGGGGCAGGGACGGACTTGTTGGCGCGCGCATCCTCAGCGGGAGGTAGGGCGGGGGCCGGGGCAGGCAGGTCGCCGGGCTCGTGGACGGGGGCCTCAACGACGGGCATTTCGTTGGCGGCGCGCTGTCCGAGGAAGAAGGAGCGCAGCTGCATGGCTGCTTCCTGGGCGAGGACACCGCCGATGACCTCGGTCGGGTGGGGCATACGGGCGTCGCGTAAGACGTCACGCAGGGAGCCGGCGGCACCGGCCTTGGGGTCCCAGGCACCGAAGACGACGCGGTCGACGCGCGAGGCCAGGATGGCTCCCGCGCACATGGTGCAGGGTTCGAGAGTAACGATGAGGGTGCAACCGGTCAGGCGCCATGTGCCCAGGGCGCGGGCTGCTTCGCGCAGGGCGACGATCTCGGCGTGGCCCGTGGGATCGTGATGAGCCTCGCGGCAGTTCCACCCTCGACCGATGATGTGTCCGTCGGCGTCGACGACGACGGCACCGACGGGGACGTCTCCCGTTTCGCGGGCGCGATTGGCCAAGAAAAGGGCTTTGCCCATGGCTTCGCGATACTGCTCATTCACTGACACCCTATTAGCTTACCGGCCAAATCATCATTGAGGTAACCGGAGGTCGGGATCTCTGTGGGGCACGAGTGGCCCCTGAGTTTGACAGATGGTCAGCACCTGCTGCGCGCGGGCAGCCACGGCCTCGTGCCCGAAGCACCGGGGTGCGCACGCACACGCGTACGAGGTAGCCTATAACCATGCGCCTCCACGTAGCTAATCACCCCCTGATCGCTCACAAGCTCACTGTTCTACGCGATCGCAACACGCCATCGGCGACGTTCCGCCAGCTCGTTGACGAGCTGGTCACTCTGCTCGCCTACGAGGCGACCCGCGAGGTCGCCGTGTCCGATACCCCAATCGAGACCCCCGTTGCGCCGACCACCGGCCTGACGCTGTCGGAGCCTCGTCCGATCGTCGTGCCTGTTCTGCGTGCTGGCCTGGGTATGCTCGAGGGCATGACCCGCCTGCTGCCCACCGCCGAGGTTGGTTTCCTGGGCATGCGTCGCGACGATAACACCCTCGAGATCGAGACCTACGCGAACCGTCTGCCGGACGACCTGTCGGGTCGCCAGTGTTTCGTGCTCGATCCGATGCTGGCCACGGGCCACACGATGGTCGCGGCGACGAACTACCTGTTCGAGCGCGGCGCGAAGGATGTTACCTGCGTGTGCATCCTGGCTGCCCCCGAGGGTGTCGCGACGCTCGAGGCCGCGATTGGTGATCGCGCCGACGTCAACGTCGTCGTCGCCGCTGTCGACGAGTGTCTCAACGATAAGTCTTACATCGTGCCCGGCTTGGGCGACGCGGGTGACCGCCTGTACGGGATCGTCGACTGACAAGGCGCGCGTCGGCCACCATTCAAGCCGATACGATTGGCCAACAACTCCGGGTGGGGGGAGGGACTTGGGTCCCTCCCCCACCCGCATAATTCCGAGGTATCCCCTCCAAAAATCCGACCAGATTGGCTAGTTTTTGGGTGTTGTCGCAGGTGACGCACGACTGTGACCTTGAGCGCTAAGTCACCAAAGCCCTCGAAACTTCAACAATCACATCGGATGCTTGACATATGGCACTAATTCAGACCAATCCGAAGCGCCGCCGCTACGGCGTCGCAGCGCTCGCAGGTGTTCTCGGCGGCATCGTCTCCGCCATCGTAAAGTTCGGCTGGGAGGTGCCGCTACCTCCGCGCACGCCCGTCCGCAACGCGACCAACCCGCCGCAGCAGCTGCTCCAGCAGCTGGGCGTCCCGGAGAGCGTCACCCACCTGTCCTACACCTACAACGGCAACGAGGGACTCCCCTGGGTCTCCTTCATCGTCCACTTCGCCTTCTCGATCGGCTTCGCGGTCATCTACTGCGTGCTGGCCGAACGCTTCCCCCAGATCAAGCTCTGGCAGGGCGCGGCCTTCGGAATTGTCGTCTACGTGGGATTCCACGTCATCCTTATGCCACTGATGGGCACCGTCCCGGCACCCTGGAACCAGCCCTTCGCGGAACATTTCTCCGAGTTCTTCGGCCACATCATCTGGCTATGGGTCATCGAAGTCTTCCGCCGTGACCTGCGCAATCGCATCACGCACGAGCCGGACGCCGAGTTCCCGCTCGACACGCGCACCAAGTGAAGTACTTATAACAAACGGGTGGGCCCCGGAACCGTGAGGTTCCGGGGCCCACCCGTTAACGCCACGACCACGCGCGGTATTCGCTGGACGGTCCACCCGCCGCACGCGCACCACTGCGTGCCCCGGCCTCGTTCTCAGAACGCCGGGATAACCGAGCCGTCGGGCCAGGTCTGCTCAATGTACTGCTTGACCTCGGGAGAGTGCAGGAGCTCCTCGAGCTTGGCGATGGCCTCGGCCTTGTTCGACCCGTTCTTCCACACGAGGACGTTCACGGCCGGGTTATCGACCGGAGACTCCACAACGAGCGCGTCAGAGGAGATGGACTTGCCGCCCTCCTGGGCGAAGTTGCCGTTGATGACCGCGTAGTCGAAGTCATCGAGCGAGCGAACCAGCTGCGGACCCTCAACCTCACGGAAATCGAAGTTCTTCAGCTTGGTGACGGTGTTGATGTTGACGTCGCCGTCACCCTCAGGGATGGACACGAGGCCCTGCGTGGCCAGGAGCTGAAGCGCACGCGACTGGTTGGAGGTGTCCGAGATGATGCCGATCGTGCCGCCATCGGGCAGCTCGTCGAGCGACTGGTGCTTGTTGGAGAAGATACCGAGCGGCTCCAGGTGGATGCCCGCTCCCGCCTCGAAGTCGTAGCCGGCCTGCTTCTCCGCGTTCTCCAGGTAGGGGACGGTCTGGTAGAAGTTAGCGTCGAGTTCGCCGTCGTTGAGGGCCGTATTGGGCTGGACGTAGTCGGTGTACTCGACGACCTCGAGCTTAATACCCGCATCCGCGGCCAGGTTGTCGTTGATGTAGTTCAGGATCTTCGCGTGCGGCGAGGGAGTTGCGCCGACCTTCAGGGTGTTGACGTCGGAGGGTGTGGAGGAGGTGGAGCCGCCGGAACAGGCCGCCAGGCCCAGGGAGGCAACGGCCGCCAGCGCGAGGGCCGCGACAGAGCGATGACGCATGACGCTTCTCTTTTCTGTGTTCTTCGATGGGATGGGACGAGGCCGGGGTGGCCCCAGGTGGATGAGATGGTGTCCGCGGTTTCTCAGCTTCTCAGCGCGCGCGGTGGTCGAGACGACGCGAGATGAAGTCGCCGATCAGCTGGATGACCTGGACGATCACGATGATCGCGACGACGGTTGAGATCATGACGTCGTCCTGCCACCGGTTGTAGCCGTAGTTGATGGCCATCTGGCCCAGGCCGCCGCCGCCGACGGCACCCGCCATCGCGGAGTAGCCGATGAGGGTGATCGCCAGGGTCGTGATCGACTGGACGAGGGCGGGCATGGCCTCGCGGATGAGGACACCCCAGCGGATCTGGCGGTTCGAGGCACCCATCATCTGGGCGGCCTCGACTTTGCCGGGGTCAACGGCCAGGAGGTTCGTCTCCACGAGTCGGGCGAAGAAGGGCGCGGAGAGGATGACGAGGGGCACGACGGTGGCCAGCGATCCCGTGGACTTGCCGACGATCGCCTTCGTGACCGGAATCAGCATGATGATGCCGATGATGAAGGGCAAGGAGCGCACGATGTTGACGACGAAGGACACGGCCTGGTAGACGCCCTTATTGGGGGTCAGGCCGCCCTTGCCGGTCTGGACCAGGAGGAGGCCCAGCAGCGTGCCGATGATGACCGCGAAGAGCGTGGACAGGCCCGTCATCATGAGGGTTTCAAGGATCGCGGGGACAAACTTTTGGGTCAGTGCAGGGTTGTCGAACCACGTCGGGTCGCCCTTGCCTGTGGGCACGAGCGCCTGCGCGGCGGCCTGCGCGGTCGCACTCGCGAGATGTGCGGTGATCATTGGTCCCTCACTTCCGCGTGGACGTTGTTCTTACGCAGCTGCTCGATGATCTTGTCAGCGTGGTAGGCGGGGACGGTCAGGGCCAGGCGGCCGACCTGCACGGATCCGAGGGATTCGAAGGTTCCCGCGGTCACGTCCGCGCCCATGGACGAGGCGAGGTGCAGCACGGTCGCACCCGTGGGCACGCCCGGGTGCGAGGTGAAGACGACGTCGAGGAGGACGCTGTTCTTCGTGTGGCCGTCAAGGGTGGCAGCACCCTCGGCGGTCGACTCCGATTCAACGAGCGGCATGGGAACCAGCTCGCGAGCAAGCGGGGTCCCCGGGTCGGCGACGACCTCTTCGAGGGTGCCTGTCTGCAGGACCTTGCCGTGGCCGAGAAGAGTCACGGAGTCGCAGATCTCTCGCACGACGGACATCTCGTGGGTGATGATGACGACGGTGACGCCGGCGACATCGCGGATCTCGCGCAGCAGCGAGAGGACCTGCGCGGTGGACTCGGTGTCAAGTGCGCTGGTCGGCTCGTCGCACAGGAGCACGGCGGGTTCATCGGCCAGGGCGCGGGCGATACCGACGCGCTGACGCTGACCGCCGGACAGCTGGGATGGATAGGAGTCGCCGCGGCCCTCAAGGCCGACGAGCGCGAGGAGTTCCTCGACGCGCGCGCGGCGCTGTGCAGCGGGGATGCCCGCCAGCTTGAGGGGGTAGCCGATGTTCTCGGCGGCGGTGCGCGCGTCCAGAAGGTTCGCGGCCTGGAACACCATGCCGATACGGCGACGCGCGGCGCGTAGCGGCTTACCGGATAGGGCGGCCAGGTCGTGGCCGTCGACGACGATGTGTCCCTCGGTGGGCTTCTCGAGGGCTGTCAAACACCGGATGAGGGTGGACTTGCCCGCGCCGGATCGACCGACGATGCCGTGGATCGAGCCGCGGTCAACGTGCAGGTTCACCCCATCGAGTGCGACGACTTGGCCGCCGTTTTTCACGGGGTAGACCTTGGACACCCCGGTGAGGTCAATCATGAGCTTCTCCGTTACTGGGCCGTTTGGCCCGCACAATCAGCATATGGGGGCGTTGTACAGGCGCGCGCGGCATGCCGTTACAAAACTCCGTATCGTGGTTAAACCCTCACTGATCGGCCCACATAGTGGCTGTAGTTACGCAGAAAACTCCCTATCCGGCGCAAGCAATGCCCGCGAGGGCCGCCGCCCACGAGGCCGCCCACGTTCCCAGCGCGAGGGCCAGTGCTCGGCCCCGGAAGCCGTCACCCCACAGGGTCACCGCGTCCAGGAGCGCCGTCGAAAACGTCGTGAAACCACCCAGAAAACCCGTGGACACAGCGGGCATGAGCGCGCCCGGCACCAACTGGGTAGCCGCGCCAGCCAGGAAGCAGCCGATCACGTTCACGACGAAGATACCGAGCTTCGCGGCCGCTGGGTCACCCCAAGCGTCCAGTATCTTTTGCACGCCCCGGTCCAGCCAGAAGCGGGCGCACGCGCCCACACCACCCGCCAGGGCCACACCCAGGAACGTCCCTCCCGTCATGCTCGGTCCTCCTCGTCATTGACGGATGCCGCGGAGACCGTTGAGGCCTCTGACAGTCCGCACAGCCACTCCCCCACGCGTACACCCGCCCACGCGGAGGCTGCACCCAGCGCGAGGAGACCAAGGGACTGAGAGACGGCCTCGACAATTCCATTGAGCGACGCGTAGCCAACCGACGCGACGATGTACGTCCCGTACGTCGTGAACGCGCCCGCAAAACCGGTGCCGATCAGGAGCTTCCACGTCTTGAGCGACACCGGATCGCCCACGCCGCGCGCCAGGCGTCCCACCACCCACGCGGAGAGCGCGCCCAGCAGGAACGCGCCCACCACATTAACCGTCAGCGTCGACCACGACAGGAAGAGGCCACGCACGGGAGACGCCTTCGCGACCTCATCCAGTCCCGCGCGTGCAGCCGTCCCAGCGACCCCGCCCACGAAGACCGCCAACCAGTCGGGCACTCGAAATCTCGTCATGTCCCCCACTGTACGCCCGTCGAGCTACCCGCCCGGGGAGGCGGATCCCGGGAGGCGGCCACGGCCTCGTACACTGGGCGCATGACGAACACCGGACGATTCGCGCCCTCCCCCACGGGCGACTTCCACCTGGGCAACCTGCGCACCGCGATCCTCGCGTGGGCGTGGGCGCGCACAACCGGGCGGCGTTTTGTCCTGCGTATCGAGGACATCGACCGGGAACGCGCGGGGTCCGCTCAGCGTCAGATCGAGGACCTGGAGGCGATCGGCGTCGACTGGGATGGCGAGCCGCTCATCCAGACGGCTCGGGCCGGTGCGCACGAGGCCGCCCTGGCGTCGCTGGACGCGCGCGGCCTCATCTTCGAGTGCTACTGCACCCGCCGCGACATCCGCGAGGCCGCCTCCGCACCGCACGTGCCGCCCGGCCACTACCCGGGGACGTGCCTGTCGTTGAGCGAATCAGAGCGCGACGCGAAGCGCGCAGCTCTGGCCGCATTGGGGCGCAAGCCCGCGCTGCGACTGGCCGCCCCCTCACCCGAGTGGACTGTGTTCGACGAGCTGCACGGCTCCTACACCGGACCCGTCGACCACTTCGTCGTGCGCCGCGCGGACGGCGTGCCCGCGTACAACCTGGCGGCCGTCGTCGACGACGCCTACCAGGGGGTCGACCAGGTCGTGCGCGGCTTCGACCTGCTCTCCCAGGCACCCGCGCAGGCCCAGCTCGCGCACCTGCTGGGCGCTCCCGAGCCGACCTACGCGCACGTGCCCCTCGCGCTCGCGCCCTCAGGGGCGCGCCTGGCCAAGCGCGACGGCGCGGTCACTCTCTCGAATTTACGAGGCCTGGGCTGGTCCACCGCGGACGTCGTGACCTTCATTGGGTCTTCCCTGGGAGTGCCCGGGGCGCGTTGCGCCTCCGATATCGCAGATGCGCTGGGGATTGAGGGGCTGCGTGCGCTGCCGACCGAGCCGTGGGTCGTGACGCCGCCAAGCGCGTGACGCGTCGCAGCGCGCTATCCCACCGGTCACGACTGTCGCCGCAGTGTTCGGCGGATATAGAAAAAGCACCCCCACAGGAGTGCTTTCTAAAATGCAGAACCCCCACCGGTGGATCGCACCGAGGGGGGCCGCTGCGCGCCCGAAGGGACTCGAACCCCCAACCTTCTGAACCGTAATCAGATGCTCTATCCATTGAGCTACGGGCGCTTTGCCGTTTGGCTGAGCATAAGCTTACACGCTTCTCGCCGAGATGCAAAATCAAATGATATGGCTTGAAGCACACTCTAGTTTTGCATCCTGTGGCCGACCGAAAACGAGCAGCATATACAGAGATCCTCCGCGCACCCGGCAGCGCACCCTTATCCTTGCTGCATTCCTGCCCTGGGGAGGTTCGGATGATACCGTCACGCGGAGGACCGGCCACCAGCATACACGTTTTCCGCCCCCGCGCGCAGCCGCTCCGCCACAAACACACACAAGCGCGCGACATCATGGCAGAATCAGCCACCCTCAGGACGCCGCCGACTCGAGATCACACGCCCACCTGGCATTCACGTAGCCTCGCTGTCACGTCGACTCACGCAGCGACCCCCGACCGCGCGGCTGCGACGCGCGTCTTACGCTGGGAGGCATGAGCGACATCATCATTCCCGGCGTCGGCTCGCTGCAGCCGGTGCCCGCCTTGGATCATCTGGACCTGCTCGCGCCTCCGGTCGCGCGCGCACTCACCGCACTGGCCGAGCGCGGGGTTGCCACGGCCTCGTCGGCCCTCGTCGTCGCGATTGACCCGGAGTTGGCGGACACGGAGGTCATGACCCGCGAGTTCGGCATGGACCTGGCGCTGTCGTCGAACTGCATCCTGGTGGCGGGCAAGCGCGTCGGCGAGGAACGGATCGCGGCGTGCGTCGTGCGCGCGACGACGAACGCGGACGTCAATCACGTCGTGAGGAAGCGCCTCGACGTGCGCAAGGCGCGCTTCTGGCCGCAGGACCGCGCCGTCGAGGCGTCGGGCATGGAATACGGCGGGATCACGCCGGTGGGCGTGCCGAGTTCATGGCGGCTCCTCATCGATTCGGCGTGCGCGTCGGGCTGGAGCTGCATCGGCTCGGGCCTACGGCGTTCGAAGCTCTTCGTGACGGGCGAGGTCCTTGCCGCGCTCCCGGGAGCGGAGATCGTCGAGGGTCTCGGGGTCTAAGCGCGTCGGGTCGAGGCCTGGGGTCCACTCCACTCTCCCCGCCGTTTCACGCACGTTTCACGGGGGACGAGGCTGGGGCGCGGCAAGGCAATAGCCGCACGATTGATGCCCGCCAGGGAACCCCCAAGGCCTGGCAGCAGTGCCCGCGGGCGGCGGCAAGGCCTGGCCGCTCACAGCAATAAGCGCCGCCCGATTGGAGGCCGCCGCGAGGCCTGCGGGGCCTGGCCAGTGCACACAGCACGACAACCGCCGCCGGTGTGACGGGCGCCGGAGGGTCCGGAGGGCACGGGCGGGCTTCGAGATCGACCACTCCGAGCGAAGCTCGCGTGTGGCGATCTCGCGGGCGGCCGGGCCCGAAGGCGCCCGGGAACACCAGCAGCGCCACAAGC